>JAJYMZ010000201.1 GCA_021786615.1 Acidobacteriota bacterium | reverse complement strand
TCCCTCAGACCTCCGTGGAAATCCATGGACGACGGTTCAGATCCGATGATCTGAACCGATGGAGGAGCCGTGCCGGAGTCCCCCACTCATTTTCATCCAGGAGGCATGATGTCCCTTCAATCCCTGATCCGCTCGGCAAGGCCCTTTGCCCTGAGCCTGTTGGCCACCGCGCTGGTCGCCGCGCCCGCGAAACTCGGCCCGAATGTGCAGAGCACCTTCGCCAGCTTGAGTCCCACCGACAAGATCACGCTGGTCGTCACCTTCCAGGGCGACACCCTGGGGGAGACCCAGCTGAACGCAGTGCGAAGCCTTGGCATACGTCAAGGCGTGACTTTCGCGCAATTGCCCATCATGGGAGTCCTGGCCACTCAGGCCCAAGCCCAGGCCCTCGCCCAGCTGGACGGCGTCCGCTCCATCTGGCTGAATGACAAAGTGACGCTTCTGAACGCGGATGCGACGCGCCTCACGGGTGTCCAGAAAATCCGCACCGATGCCACCATGATCACGCGCAACAACGGGCTTCCCGTGAGCGGGCGCGGCATCGGCGTGCTCATCAACGATAGCGGAGTGGATGGCACCCACCCGGATCTGAAGTTCGGCACCCATCTAGTGCAGAACACCCTGGGCAGCACGAACCTGAACAACTGGGACGACATCCTGCCGGTCACCTACCTTGAGGGCGTGCCGAATACGGACACGAATTCAGGCCATGGAACGCATGTGGCTGGTTCTGTGGGCGGAGACGGCACGGCCTCCAACGGCAAATTCGCGGGCGTGGCGCCCGGAGCGAATCTCCTGGGCTACGGCAGCGGCGCCGCTTTGTTCGTGCTGGATACCATCGGCGGCTTCAACTACGGCCTTGTGAAACAGTTCCAGTACAACATCCGGGTCATCACGAACTCCTGGGGCTCCAGCGGGGAATTCGATCCAGACAACCCCGTGAACGTGGCCAGCAAGAAGGCCTATGATCGCGGCATCGTGGTGACCTTCGCGGCCGGAAACAGCGGCCCCGGCGAGGACACCCACAATCCCTACGCCAAGGCCCCATGGGTCATCTCGGTCGCCGCGGGCACCAAGGATGGCAAGCTCGTGGACTTCTCCTCCAGGGGAACAAAAGGCAAGGGCGGCACCTTCAGCACCCCCGATGAACATGTCTGGACCTGGGCGGACCAGCCGACGATCACCGCCCCGGGTGTGGGCATCATCTCCACTCGCGCGCTGGCGCCGGTGTCCAGCCTCGGCGCCACGGATGACACGGGTCTGGCCCCCAGTGAAATTCCGTATTACACGCACATGAGCGGCACGTCCATGGCCACGCCGCACCTGGCGGGCATCGTCGCCTTGATGCTGGAAGCCAATCCGCGCCTCAGCCCTTCCGAGGTCAAACAGATCCTCCAGCAGACCGCCACCAACATTCCGGGGCGGGAGGCCTGGGAGGTGGGCGCCGGCTATGTGAACGCCTATGCCGCGGTGGATCGCGCGTACAGCGCTTCCGCCAGCTATGGCAAAACTGTCAATCAGTTCCGGACGTTCAACGCCAATGCGAGCCTGTCGGTCACCGGGTCGGCGTTCACGGTTGACTACAATCCCGCGACTTCCTCTTCGAACCGCTATTCCTTCCCGGTGGCCGCAGGATTGACCGAGCTGGTGGTGAAGGTGGAGTCGGACAGCTTGGGTCTAGGCCTGACTCCAAGCGGCATCAACCTGGTCCTCATCGCGCCGGACGGCACCGAGTCCTCTTCCGGAATTGATCTCCTCTTCGCCATTGACGGGGGCCGCACCGTGTCCGTGGCATCGCCCATGGCCGGCACCTGGACCGCCGAGATCCGGGGTCTCAGGTATAACGAAGCGAATCCGACAGACGGCGTGGCGCTTCCGGCCACGGTGAACGGCAGCATCCGCTTCAAGAAAGCCGGGGTCATCACAGGCCTGGGCGATATCTCAGGGCATCCAGCAGAGGCCGCCATCAAGGTCTGCGTTGGCGAGCGCCTGATGGATGGGTATTCCAACGGGTACTTCAAGCCTGACCAGCTGCTCTGCCGCGCCGAGCTGGCCAATTACCTCACCATGGGGTCGGCCGTCCGCCAGAGCCTGCCTTTGAATGGTGGTACGACCTTCTCGGATGTCTCCGCCGTCACGCGCCCTTTCGCAGAAGCAGTCTCGGCTCGCGGCGCGTCCCTGCGGGATCTGAGCTACCTCCAGCAGGGTGTCATGCGGACCAGCGGTTCTACCTTCAATCCCAGTGGCACCGTCACTCGCCTGGACATCGCGTACTCTCTGGTCCAGAGCTTAGGGCTGGAATCCGAAGCGAAGGCTGGCGCGGGCGCCTCCCTCACTGTGCAATACGGGTCCCAGCGCATCGCCATCGAGGATTCCGCCGATGTTCCTTCTGCGCTCCGCGGTTATGCCCAGCTAGCGCTCGACCTCAACATCCTGAACGCCTCGTTCTATCTCACGCAGGGTCCATACGATCTCCAGCCCACCGTCCACGCGAAACTGGAGCCCAGCAAGAAAATCACGCGTGGGACCTATGCGGTCTTTGCCAGCCGCTTCCTGTCCGCCTTCGGGCAGTAGTGCCCTAGCAACCCAGAACAATCCATTATTCTTGTCGTAGAAACGGACCGTCCATTTGGGCGGTCCGTTTCATGATATGTGGCCTAACCCGCCTGTCCCTGGCGCCGCTGGCTGGCGAGCGTGTGAAGAAGGCGGATTTTTTCATTTTCGAAACCCCGTGCTGCTACAGTAGCGCGGGATATCGGTCGGCTATGGTTCAAGAAGGCCCGATCGGGTTGTCGCCCACCATCCCCCAAAGCCGCTCCACCAGCCGTTTTGCCAGCACAGGGGTGATGCGGCGGCGGAAAGGGACTTCTATCAAGGTGGTTTCCATGGCCTTGGTGCCGAGCTTGACCTGGCGGGCGATGATGGCCAGGGCTGTGTCATCGAGCGGATGTCCGGCCATGGCTTCGAGCCCGCTGACGGATTCCGGGCGGGACGATACGCCCGTCAGGGCGATGCGCAGGCCGACGAGCGCATCGCCTTCGCGGCGCAGGGCCACGGCGACACCCGCCAGGGGAAAATCAATAGAGCCACGCACGCGCACTTTTTCGTAGGCGCTCACCCAGCCGTTTTTCAGTGGTACGCGCACGGCCACCAGCAGTTCATCGGGGGCCATGGCCAGCCAGGCCATGCCGTCCTCGCGGTAGAAATCCGCGATGGGCAGCACCCGCGTGCCCAAGGGGCCGAGAAGTTCCACTTCCGCAGCGAGCACCATCAACGCCGGCGCCAGATCTCCGCTGAAGGCCGCATAGCAGCGGGCGGATTTGGAGGCGACGCGGCAGGTGTCGCTGCCCAGCTTCATGCAGTAATCGTTGGCTTCCCGCCAGGGTTCGCTTTGGTTGTAGAAGCGGCAGCGGGTTTCCAGACAGAGGTTGCCGCCGAGGGTCGCTGAGATGCGGTGGGTCGGGCCCGCCACGCCCGCAGCCGCCTGAGCCAACGCGGGCAGCCGTTCCTGAACAAGCTTGTTTGCAGCGAGTGTTGCCAATGTCACGCCGACGCCGATGGTCAGGGAGCCTGCTTCTTCGTGCAGGCCGGTGAGTTCCTCCACGTCACCAAGGGCGATCACCACATCCGTCGCCACCAGGCCCCGACGCATGTTCGGCAGGAGATCCGTGCCGCCCGCGAGGTAGCGGCTGCTTGGATGCAGGGCGCGCATGCGGACGGCGTCGCTGGCAGTTGCCGGTCGCATCAACCGGAAATCGGGCAGGGTGGACATCAGGCGCCGCCCTTGGCCGGCACGGCTGGAATTGCGTCAACCACTGCGAGCGGTGGCTTTTTTTGAAGCGCGTCGAACACGCGCATCTGCGTGATAGGCAGCTCCTTAAAGCGGAGGCCGATGGCGTCCTCGATGGCCGCCGCGAAAGCCGAGGGGAAGCCGGACAAAGGTCCTTCGCTCGCCTCCTTGGCCCCAAAGGGACCATTCGGGTCGAGGCTCTCCACGATATGCACGGCGATGTCGGGTGATTCCACCATGGTGGGCACGCGGTAATCCAGCAGATTCGCGGCCTGATGGCGGCCCTGTTCGTAGACGGTTTCTTCGGAAATCGCCTGGCCCATGCCCATCCAGATGGCGCCCTGCACCTGGCCCTCCACGGACATGGGATTGATGGCCCGGCCGCAGTCAATGGCGGCCCAGACCTTCTCCACCGTTACCTTGCCCAGCTCGGTATCCACGCTCACTTCCACCACCTGCGCGGTGTAGGAGAAGCCCATGGTGGAGCCCACCGCGCCGCCGCGATGCTTGCCGCCCTGGAATTCCGGCGGACAGGTGAAGGTGCCTTTGACCATGAGCGTTCCGGTGCCCACCAGGGCTTCCTCAACCACCTCGTCGAAGGAGATGCGCTGTGCTGGATCCGCGGCGACCAAGGCGGCTTCGCCCAGCCATTCAGTTTCCTCCTCGGTCACCTTCAGGCGCTTGGCCGCCGCCGTGATGAGCAGGCGTTTGAGATCCGTCGCGGCGTCCAGGGCGGCGTTGCCGACCATGAAGGTGACGCGGGAGGAATAAGAACCGTTATCTTTCGGCGTGATGGCCGAATCATTGGCAACGAGGCGCAGGCGGTCGTAGCCAAGGCCGAGAACCTCGGCGACGATCTGCGTGATGATGGTGGACGAACCCTGGCCGATGTCCGCGGCGCCCGTGAGGATGGTGACGCTGGCATCGAAATCCAGCTTCAGGATGATCACCGCGTGGGGTTCGCCGGACCAATGCACGGGTTTGGCAGAGCCGCTCACGAAGTGCGAGCAGGCCACGCCGAGGCCGCGGCGGATGGGGCCTTCTTGGAGGTGGCCGCGGCGCTCGCGCCAGCCGCTGGCTTTCTCCACCCAATCCAGGCATTCAGGCAAGCCGTAGGACAGCACCTTGAGGCCGTTGATGGTTTCCGTTTGTGCCTGCAGTAGGTTGCGGCGGCGCACCTCGAAAGGATCAAGGCCTAGTCCGCCCGCCATGGAATTCAGCAGCGACTCGAAGGCGAAGCGGATGTTCACGGTGCCGTGCCCGCGCATGGCACCGCAGGGCGGCGTGTTGGAGTAGACGCGGTAGCCGTCGTACTTGACCGCCGGGATGTCGTAGAGGCCGTGGAGCAGCGCGCCGGAATAAAGGATCGTGACCAGTCCATAACCACCGTAGGCCCCGCCCCGCTGGATGACTTCAGCCTCGCAAGCCGTGATGCGCCCATCCTTGGCCAGACCCAGCTTCATGCGGATCTGGCTTTCGGGACGGCCGCGGTGCGTGAGGAAGGTCTCCTCCCGGCTAAGCACCAGGCGAACGGTCCCCCGTGCCGCGCGAGCGAGCATGGCGCAGATCACCTCGAAATTAAGGACCTCCGTGCGGTGCCCGAAACCGCCGCCCACGAAGGGCTTGATGACGCGGATGTGCGCCATCTCCATCTTCAGGCACCGGGCCAAAGTGAGATGCACGTAGTAGGGCACCTGGGACACGGACCAGAGCGTCAGGTGGCCCCGCTCGGCGTCGAAGGCGGCCAGCGCCGCGTCGGGTTCCATCATGGCGTGATGGACCTCGGCGCATTCGTATAGCTCCTCGCGCACGAGATCAGCCGCGGCGAAACCCGCCGCGGTGTCGCCGAATTCGTTGTGCACTTCCCGTTCGATGTTGCCCGGTTTGCTGTCGTGCAAGAGCACCGCGTCCGGCTGGCGCGCCTCGGCTGAATGGAAATACGCTGGTAGTTCCCGCACACGCAGATGGATTTTGGACAGCGCTTCGATCGCCGTTGTTTCGTCCACGGCGGCGACGGCTGCCACCGGATCTCCGTAGTAGCGGACTCGGTCCCGGGCCAGGGGGAATTCGTTCTGCGCGATGGGGATCACACCGTAGGGCAGATCGCAATCCGCGCCAGTGATCACCGCGCGAACGCCCGGCAGTTTTAATGCTTCGGTGGTATCCACCTCGAGCAGCTCAGCGTGGGCGTAGGGGCTGCGCAGGATCATGCCGACGAGGGCGCCCTCCGCGGGGAGGTCGGCGGTGTAGCGGGCCGCGCCGGTCACCTTCTCGATGCCGTCCACGAAGGGCAGGCGGGCGCCGACGCCACGAAATGCGTTCATACCGGCTGCTCCTGGGCCGCGGCTTCCACGGACTCGATGATTTTGACGTAGCCGGTGCAGCGGCAAAGATTCCCAGCCAGCGAGGCACGGATGGCCGCGCGATCGGGGTGCGGATTGACCCGCAACAGGGCTTCGGCGGCCATGATCATGCCCGGTGTGCAGAAGCCGCACTGGGTGCCCAGGTGTTCATGGAAAGCGCGCTGCAGGCGCGACAGGTTGCCTTCAGCGCTCAGGCTCTCGATGGTCTCCACCGAGCGGCCCGCCACGCTGTGGGCGAGCGTACTGCAGGCCAGGCGCGGCTGGCTGTCCACCAGCACTGTGCAAGCGCCGCATTCACCGCCGTCGCAGCCCTGTTTGGTGCCGGTCAGGCCCAGGGTGCCGCGCAGGTAGTCGAGGAGCAGCGCGTTCTCGGCCACCGCATCTTCGCGGGGCTTCCCGTTGACCGAGAGCCGGAGCAGCTTCTTCATGGGTGATCCGCCGCGTGGTTCACGTCATCACCTCGCAAGCAACAAAGATAAGCCTTTGGCGCGGTCATGCGACCAGCGACCCTTGCGGCAGCAGTCCCCGGGCCTTCAGCCGCCGGTGCCGGAAGATTCCCCACAGGGCCGCGCCGATGGCGCCGGCGAACAGGGAATCCGCATGGGCAGCGATATGGGTCACCATCTTCTGCTTTTCCATGCCGTCCTGCATGGCTTTGACCAGGCCCGCGTCCAGGGCCAAGCCGCCGGTCATCATCACCACGCCTTGTTTCGCATCAATGGATTTCAGCAACTTGAGCAGGCGGTCCGCCATGGATTCGTGGATGCCCCTCAGGATGTCGCAGGGCGGAATGGAGCGGGACACCATGTTGATGACGTCGGTTTCCGCCAGCACGGCGCAGATGCTGCTGACTTTTTCGGGATTGGTGGAGGAGAGGGAAAGCCCTGGAATTTCGTCTTGGGCGATGCCGAGATAGCGGGAGATGTTTTCCAGGAACTGGCCGGACCCCGACGCGCATTGGCTCGTCATGCGGTAGTTCAGGACCTTGCCCCGCTCATCCATGACGATGGCGCGACCGTGCAGCGCGCCGATGTCGAGCACCGCGCGGGCTTCGGGATTGAGGTAGAGCGCGCCGCGGGCGTGGGTGGTCATGGAGTAGAAATGGCCCGTGGCGCTTGGGAAACTCTCGCCTTCGCCGGTGGTGGCCAGGTAGTCCACTTCGCTGCGCTTCAAGCCAGCTTTGGCCAGCACATCTTCAATGGAATCCTCCACCAGCTTGAAGGAATCCCGCTGGCGGATGCGGGCGTCCCACTTGGCCAGCCATTCATAGGATGTGCTTTCGTCGCCTTCGGAACGGAAAAGGGCGGTCTTGATGACGCCGGATCCGACGTCCACTCCAATGGAAATGGTCATGGTCTCGATCTCCCGTCAGTTCAAAACAGAGCGGTGGGCGAAGCTCGCTCCGCCCAGGGCGCCGGTATAAATGGATTCGGCGCTGATGTTGATGGTCATTTCCCCGTAGTTTTCCTGGATCAATTGGCGGAGTTCCTTGACCGCGGCTTCGTTTTTGGCGACGCCGCCGGTGAAGGTGAACTGATTGGTGACACCGCCGGAGCGGGCGATGATGGACATGGCCCGCAGCATGATCGCCCGGTGCAGGCCAGCCAGGATGTCGGGCCGCTTCTCGCCCAGGGAAAGGCGGTCCCGCAGTTCCGCCCCGGCGAATACCGTGCAGGTGGAATTGATGCGCGTGGTCTTGGTGGCGGTCATGGCGATGGGGCCCAGTTCGTGGAGGCCGATCTTCATCTCATCGGCGATGTAGCCCAGGTAGCGGCCGCACCCGGCGGCGCAGCGGTCATTCATCTGGAAGTTGGTGACAATGCCGTGCTCGTCCACCTGGATGCCCTTGGTGTCCTGGCCGCCGATGTCCAGGACCGTGCGGGTGCCCGGGAACATCATGTGGGCCCCCAGGCCGTGGCACAGAATCTCCGAACGGATGTGCTCCTTGGGGAAGGGGAGGCGCACGCGGCCGTAGCCCGTGCCGACCACGTAGGTTTCCTCCAGCTCCAGCGCCAGCACTTTCCGCAAGGCTTCGGCCGCGGCGGCCTCGCTGACGTTGACGCCGCCCATGTCCCCGTAGGCCCTGGACAGGCCGTTCAGCAGCTGCTTCGCGACCATGTCATCGGTGGAAACCATGGCCTCGATATCGAGGATGGATTTGTCGTAGATGTTCAGCAGGGAGTCGAAGCTGACGCCGGATTCCTTGCTCACCTTTTCGGCAAGGCTCATGAATCGCGATCCCGCGATGTCGCGGAAGAAATCGGATTTGCGGTTGGCGCCTGGGGCGTAGATCCCGGGCGCCTCCTGCTTGATCTGCCGGAAGACCGCGGCCAGGGCTTCCCGGAGGGCGGTCTTGGTGTCCTTGAAGCGGGGATGGTCAAGGTACACGTCGCAGGACGCTTTCAGCTGGCCCAGCTCCGCCAGGAACTGCTCCAGCCGGAAATTGCGTTCCAGGTTGGCCAGCAATTGCTCCACGCTGCCGTCATTTCCTAGCGCCTCGTGGAATAGCGTGAAACGCGCGCCGATCTTGGCTTCCTGCTTGGAGACCGACGCGGCCACATCGTAGTTGGATCTGGAATTCGTGATGCCCCGGCCAAGGATTTTCTGATGCTCGTCCAGGACCACCGCCTTGGTGGTGGTGGAGCCCAGATCAATGCCGATGAAGGTTCGCATGAAAAGTCCTTCCTGGTTACTACCCAACTTCAGCCGCAGTTATTCAAGATCAAAAGTTGGTCCA
>JAJYMZ010000128.1 GCA_021786615.1 Acidobacteriota bacterium | reverse complement strand
CGATAGCGGTGTGCTCAGCGGAATTCGTGTCGTAGAGACCGCCCCAGCCTGATTTGAGCTTGCAGACGCTGGTGGAAGGAATGCGCTCCTGCATGGGCTGGTTCACTTCGTTCACGTAGTAGTCAGGCTCGAAGGTGGTGTCAAAACTATCCGGCTCGTCAGGCCGCGCCTTGCCGATCATCAGGTTGCCGGCCTCATGCTTGAAATAGATGCCCTGGTCCATGATGGTGAGCGGGATATCGTGCCAGCGCAGATCTTCGTTGGGGTGGCCGGGAAAGTCGGTGATGAACATCATGCGCTTCTGGGCGATGACCGGCGTCAGGTCTTCATCCGGCAGCCAGCTTTGCCGCAACAGGTTGTTCACCCACGATCCGCAGCACAGCGCCACGATGCCCGCTTCGATTTTTTCTTCCACGCCATTGGCATCCTTCACGGTGATGCCAGTAGCCCGGGCGCCGTCGAAAAGAATATTCAGCACTTCGGTGTTGAGTCGCAACACCGGCTTCACCGGGTAATCGCTCATGGCCCGCTCGAAGTAGCCCACCGCCGCCTGGCTGGGGTCAAAGCTCCCGCAATCCCGCCCGAAGACCCCGCCTACGATGGGCTCGAAGCCCAGAAATTCAGCAACCTCGGGGTCCATGTGATCAATGCCACATTTCAGCCCAGGAATCGTCGCCTCGATCTGAGCAGGGCTGTAGAGATCGAAATTCACGCCATTCCTGGCCCAGATCTCGGCGGCTCCAGGAATCTTCTCCCAGGATTTGGCGTAGTAGGTGAACAGGTAGCCACAGGGGTCATAGCCGCAGGACACGCCCATCTCATCCTTGAAATTTTTCAGCCGGAGGGTGGCGTGGTTGCAGATTTTCTGGTTGATCTCTGAAGTCCAGAGATTCCTGAAGCCACCGGCACTGAAGGCCGTGGCCCCGGATGCGATCTTGTCGCCCCGGTCCACGATCAGGATGCTGCCCGTGAAGCCTTGCTTCATCAGGTTGAAAACCAGGGAGCCAGAGCTGATGCCCGCCCCCACCACCACCAGATCGAAACGCCGCACCTGCGCACTCCCAGAAACAATCAGCCTACCTTGTTGAAGCGCGGTTCTCCAATCCCCAGAACGAGTCACAGAACCAATCAGGACAAGATCCGAGTGCCGCGTTATCCTTGAGGGTTTGATACTGGAGCGACCCACATGATTCTCAAACCCAATGCCCCCGAAGCGGCCCACGCCGGGAAGACCATCCAAGGCTTCAACTACATCAATGGCAAGGAGGTCGAGGGCGTGGGCCATATCGAATCCCGCTCCGCCGTGGATGACCGCGATCTCGTGGGCGTCTTCCCCGACAGCGGCGAGCAGGACGTGGAGAACGCCGCCAAGGCCGCCGCGAAGGCCTTCAAGACCTGGTCCGCCACGCCATCGCCCATCCGCGGCGCCGTGATCCAGCGCATCGGGCAGATCCTGGCTGAGCAAAAAGATAAATTGGCCCACGTCATCACCCGCGAGATCGGCAAGACCCCGCGGGAAGCCGCGGGCGAGGTGCAGGAAGCCATCGACACCTGCACTTTCTTCACCTCCGAAGGCCGCCGCCTTTACGGCCAGACGGTGCCCTCCGAGATGGCCCACAAGGAGCTCTACACCTATCGCCGCCCCATCGGCGTCTGCGGCATCCTGGCGGCCAACAACTTCCCCATGGCCGTGCCGTCCTGGAAGATCATCCCGGCGATCCTCTGCGGCAACACGGTGGTCTGGAAACCCAGCGACGACGCCCCGACCATTGCTTATCTTTTCCTGAAGGCCATGCAGGATGCGGGCGTTCCCGAAGGCGTGGTGAACACCGTGAACGGCAAGGGCCGCGCGGGCTGCGGCAAGCATTTCCTAGCGGGCATTGACAAGGGCTACTACCAGAAGTTCAGCTTCACTGGCTCCACCGCCGTGGGCCGCACCATCGGCGAGATGTGCGGGCGCAACCTGATGATCCCCAGCCTGGAGCTGGGCGGCAAAAATCCCATGGTGGTCATGCCGGATTGCGACATGGAGAACGCCGTGCGCGGCGCGCTGTGGGCGGCCTTCGGCACTGCGGGCCAGCGGTGCACGAGCCTGGCCAACATCATCGTGCACGAGGCCTGCGCAAGTGAATTCAAGCAGGCCTTCATGGACGGCCTGGCCAAGCTGGAGATCGGCAATCCCATCACCCATCCCGAAGTGACCTACGGCCCCATGATCAACGCGCGTTTCGCCAAGGGCTTCGAGGAACATTGGTCGGAAGGCGCCAAGGACAAGGGCGCCAAGCGCTTGAGCGGCGGCGCGCAGTGGACCGAAGCCAACCGCACCCCGATCGTGAAGGGCGACATCAGCCACGGCATCTACATGCAGCCCTGCGTGTGGGATGACGTCACGCCGGACATGTGGCTGTTCCAGACGGAAGTCTTCGGCCCCACGGTGAACATCTCCACCGTGAAGGATTTCGATCAGGCCATGGACTACGCCAACGGCACCCCCTACGGCCTTTCCAGCTCCCTCTACACCGAGAACCGCCACTGGGTGGAGCGCTTCAAGCGCGAGATCAAGGCGGGCATGAGCTCCATCAACAACACCACGTCCGGCGCCGAGGCCCACATGCCCTTCGGCGGCAACGGCTGGAGCGGCAATGGCACCCGCGAAAGCGGTATTTGGGTCATTGATTCCTACACCAAATGGCACGCCGTCAATGACGACGCCAGCGGCAAGCTGCAGCTCGCGCAGATCGAGACAAATTACGGCGGGAAGGCGGCCGAGCCAACGGATTGGGCGGCGCTATAGCTTTCAATCCGGATTTTGCGATTGCACGATCCCGTTGGCTTCAGGCTTCGGACTTCAGGCTTCAGGTTCGCATCAGCTTCAGCACAATCCAATGCGAAGCCATGCTTTTCCCGAAGCCCGGGACCCGTCTCCGCCAACGAGCGGAGCGAGTGCGCGGGAGGGCAGCGCGGGGCGCTGTCCGATAGACGGGAGTCTGAAGCCTGAAGCCAAATTCATCCTGTCCAAATGCAAGATCCAGGTTTAACTATCAGGCCGCTCAGCCAGCCGCGCCAGTTTTCGCATGGCGGGGGGAAGGCTCGCCCGGAAGGCCGGTGCGGCCACGCGCCCCCAAAGCCAGGCCAGGGGTCCTTCCACTTCGATGCAATGGGTCAGCCTCGTGCCCAGGTCCGTGGGTTCCATGGAATGCCGCATCAACAGCCGCGCGAAGGGCAGCGGCGCGAGGACCGAGAAGGACCTGCCTTCAGCTACCTCGGTGAGGGTGAAGCTCGTGAGGCGGCCCTCCCGGGGCTTCAATTGGCCGTTGGCACCCACTTTGAAATCTCCATTCAAAGTCGCCCACTCGACGCCTTCGTCCCACGCCTTATAGCCCTGCACATCCGCCCACAAGGACCAGATGTTTTCAGGAAGGGCGGTGGTTTCAAGGGTGTGCCGGGCGATGATCATGAAGTCTCCACTCCTGAGTTTCGCGCATCCTCAAGCATGCCGCTAAGCTGTTTTCATTCTGGAGGCCTCCATGGACATCAGCGCGATCAATACAGTAGGCATCGTCGGCTGCGGACTCATGGGCGCGGGCATCGCGCAGATCGCGGCCGAGGCGGGTTTTGGCGTGGTGGTGAAAGAACTGGATCAGCCGGCCCTGGATCGCGGGCTGGTGCGCATCCAGGCCCAATGGGACAAGGCCGTCCTGAAGGGCAAGCGCAGCCAGCAGGATGCGGACATCTTCAGCGCCAAGCTCCAGGGCACGCTGCAATGGAGCGCCCTGGGCGATTGCGAACTGGTCATCGAGGCGGTGCCGGAAATCCTTTCCCTGAAACTCAAGACCTTCGCGGAATTGGATCGTGTCTTGGCGCCGTCCACCCTGCTCTGCTCCAACACCTCTTCCATCTCCATCACCGAACTGATGGCCGTGCTGGGGCCCGACCGCCAGCCCTTCACCGCTGGCCTGCACTTCTTCAATCCGGTGCCCGCCATGCCCTTGGTGGAGATCATCCGCACGGTGCTCAGCTCCAGCGGCACCATCGAAGCCCTCCAGGACTTCGTCAAGCGAGTCGGCAAGACGCCCGTGCTGGCGCCGGACGCTCCGGGCTTCATCGTCAATCGCCTGCTGGTGCCCTTTCTCCTGGATGCCATCCGTTGCCGCGAGCAGCACCTCGCCAGCACCGCCGATATTGACTCGGGCCTGAAGCTGGGCTGCGGCCACCCCATGGGGCCGCTTCATCTCTCGGATTTCATCGGCCTGGACACCACCGTCAACGTGGCCGATGTGATGTTCGAGGCCTTTGGCGAGGCCCGCTTCAAGGCGCCTTCGCTGCTCAAGCAGTTGGTGGCCGCGGGGCGCCTGGGCCGCAAAAGCGGCTCTGGCTTCTACCGCTGGGAAGGCGAGCAGCGCATGGAGCCCGCCTCGCTGTAGGCCTGATCCAACCTTCCACGCGATAGAGTCCGGAAGTTCACTGCAGATCAATTCGGGAACAACAGCCCGGCTCCGCGCTCGTCTTGCTTGAGCCGCGTTCTCTGGCCCGAAGGATCGCCCTTGAGCCAGTCCTTCATCTGGTCATGGCGATGGCCGGAACCCAGGTGGCCGCTCACACCCAGCGGGATCACGAGCGTGGTGGCATCGGGATCGCCCCAATCTGTGATGAAGCGCATGCTCTGGCCGAAGTCCGGCTTGGCCACGCGGACTGTATGATTGGCGCCGCTCTGGATTACCCGCGGTGGGTTGAACACCCAGCTCAGGATGCCGCCGGCCCGGCCCACGGGATGCCGGATGTCGAGACGATTGGATTCCCCCCATGTTTTTGGGCCTTTCCCCATCTGCTGTTTGGTTTGACGCGCGGCTTCGAGCAACACTTCCTGTCTATCGCCCAGGCCCGCTCGGGTCCAGGCATCCTGACCCTCTTTGAGGGCTTCCCGCAATAGCGCATCACCAGTGTCCGAATTGAAACTGTCCGCGTCCCAGCCTGTGCCGCGAAGCACGCGATTCAGCAATTGCTCGCGGAAATTTTTCTTCAGCCGCTCGGCTTCCAGGAATTTCCTGGAACCCGCGTCCGCCACAGCGTCCCAACCCTGGAACCGGGACTGCCATCCTGCGCCCAGCAGCGGCGAGGCGAGCTTCATGAATTCACGGTGCTCGGGCGAGGCCACATCCAGTTGGATGCGCTCGGCTCCCGCGTGATCCAGCTTGCCAGCGGCTTCAATCAATTCCGCGATGCGCTTGGCCCGCACGGGACTGGCCCAGCGGGTGGCCACCGGATAGGGAAAGCCGTTGCCCAGAATCCTCTGGTTGGCGGTCACCAGATAGCCCTTCTCGGGATCGAGCACCCGTGGCATTTCAGCCTGGCTCACGAAGCCCTGCCAATCGTTGCCGGGGTCAGTGCCGTCCACGGGAAGAGAGCCGTCGTCGCCTTTTTTCCGGATGGGGATGAGACCCGTCGCGCGATATCCGATGTGGCCTTCGGCATCGGCATAGACGATATTTTGTGCGGGCCCCAGGAACCCATCACAGGCGGCGTTGAAACTGTTCCAGTCCGTGGCGCGGATGAGTTTGGTCATGCCCATCCGCAGATTCGCGGGATCCAGGGCCGCCCATTTCAGGCTGTAGCCGGGCCGCACCTGAGGCCCGTGAACGCCGATGGGCACGCGGAACCGTTCGGAGGCTCGGCCTTTCACGGGGATGTCCTCGATGCGCTCGCCGATCGGATTTTCACGGTAGAGATCCTGGACATCTGTGCCGAGATTGGTGAAGCCCCAAGCGATGGCCTCGTTGCGCCCCAGCGTCACCCCTGGGAGGAACGGCAGCGCCACGCCCTCCACGAACCGTTCGCCGATTTCGATGCGCAGGGGCAGCCAGATACCAGGACTCGCCAACCCGAGATGGGGGTCGTTCACCAGCATCGGCTTCCCGCTCAAAGTGCGGCTTCCGCCCACCACCCAGGCGTTGGAGCCAATGGATGGATCGCGTTCGCCTGCCATCTCGCTGAGCCCCAGGACGTCTTTGGGCGCTCCAGGAAGCATCGCGATCTTCAACAGCGGCTGGGCCTGGAACAGCAGCTCGGCATCCAGCTTCGGCGGCTCAACGTCAGGAATGAGGAGCTGGTCCCAATCAGTCGCAACCGGCTGAAGGGCCCGCCGCTGGTTTTCCGGCAGCGCTTTGAGTGCCTCATTGCGCAGCTCCGCCCGCCAAGTGCTGGAAAGATCCTCGTGCATGAGCAGCAGCCCTTTCAGGCAATCCGCGGGTGTCCAGGGCCGGGGCTTGGTGCCGAGCAATTGGAATTCCAAACCCCAGCGATCCGGATGGCTCTGGATGAAAGCATTCACGCCATCAGAAAAGGCCTCCAGGGCATCCCGTTCATCCTCCGGCAATTGGGGCAAGGCCGCATCCGCAGCTTGATGGAATCCGTAGACGCGATGGGTGCGGTCCAGGGGCAACGTCGCGGGGCCGATGAGTTCCGAGAGCAATCCGTCCGCCGCGCGCCGCTGCAACTCCATCTGGAACATGCGCTCCCGCGCCGCGAGATAGCCCTGGACGCGAAAGGCGTCCGGGAATGATCCCGCCCGGATCGTCGGAACGCCGCGCCCGTCAAAGGACACCTGGACACGGTTTGCAAGGCCATGGATCAGCGGCACTGCGCCATCCGGAAGCTGGCGCTGGATCACCCACCAGGCCCCGAGAGCCCCTAGCCCAAAGGCCGTTCCGAGGATCAAGGTGATCCGCCTCAACCACTTCATGAAGTCTCCGATTCTGAGGATGAAGTGTATCGCTGATAGGTGTCCGGGGGGGACCGCCTGCTAAGATGGTGTCTCGCCCGGTGAGGCACACCCATTTCGTGTTCGGGTGCTCCACCGGGTGCTTTCATAGCGAGCCACCCATGTTCACTGTTTCCTTCAAAGGCAAATCCACAGGCGAAGTCCAGCTTGAGCATGAACTGAGCCTGCTCACCATCGCCACCAAGGCCGAGGTGGACCTCCATCACCGCTGCGGCGGCCACGCGCGCTGCGGCACCTGCATCGTCACCATCGAAAGCGGATCCGAAAACCTGAGCGAGCCGCTCTCCGCCGAAAAACGCATCCTGACGATCCTCAAAGCCGGCCCCAATCAGCGCCTGGCCTGCCAGACCTGGGCCCAAGGCGATGTGAGCTGCGTGGTGGGGGAAGAAGGGAAGGACCTGAGGAAATAAAGGGCTTTGAGCTTTGAGCTTGGCTCATGGCCGTTTGCTCATAGCTGTTGGCCGAAGGCTCATAGCTGCTGGCCTAAGGCTCATAGCTGTTGGCTCATAGCCCATAGCTGTTGGCCCTTAACTCTTGACTCTTGACTCTTGACTCAGGCCTAGTCAATCAAAAACCCCACGCCCTGCCATACGCGCACGCGGATCTTTCCTTCGCCGACGGTGGCGGGCTCGAAGACCAGATGCTTGGCGGCTTCCAGACAGGCGTCGTTAGCCTTGTCCACCCATTCGCCGGAGCCCGGCAGTCCCTGCAGAAGGTTGGTGGCGAGCACTTCACCGTTTTCGTTCACGAGCACATTGACCACCACCACGCCCCTGTCCACTTTCTTGGCCTTGGGGCGCACCAAGTTCAAATTAATGGGCCGGGCCGGCGTCACGTCCGGAGTGATGGGGAGCAAGGCCCCTTCGCCCTGTTTGCCCGCCAGTTTCTCGTTGACGGCGGCGAGGTCCGCTTTCAGTTTGAGATTTTCATCCTGCATGGCCTTGAGGGATTCCTTGGCATGCTGCAGGTCCTTGAGAAGGCTGTCTCCCCCCTGCTGGTTCTCTTTCAGGCTGGCCTTGAGTTGATCCAGTTCCTTCCGGCTGGAAGCGGCCTCTTCTTTCGCCAGGTCCCGGCTTTTGAGGGCGGCGGCGAGGTCCTCCTGGGACACCTGGGTGTCCCGGAGCCTCGCCATGAGGTCATCCCGTTCGGAGGCGAGTCTTTTCACCTGAACTTGAAGGGCGGCGATGGTATGGGATGTTTTTGAGCCCTTGCTCCTGGGCCTGGATTTCGATTGAGTCGCGGACCAAGCGGTGACAGGCAGCAGAACGGCCGCCAGCGCAAAGCAGGTTGAGGCAAGGCGCATGAATCCTCCCGTTGGAATGATCCAGTTTCTCATGCCTCAGAGCCTGTTTCAAAGTGAGGCGGGGCCGCGACGGCGGCCAGCCGCGATGCAGCGCAAGGAAGGGGCCGCAGCGGCGTATAAATCATACGCTCAAGGCCCGTGACGCCGCGGTGCGCGCGGCTGGCCCCGTCCCTTCGGGCTGGGGCGGCGGGCTTCGCGGGGCTGCGTTACCCTCCCGTGGCGTATGGACGATATGCCGTGGTCGGCTGCCTTGCCCCACTCGCCCGGCGCTCCCAGCGCGGCCCCACCTCACTTTGAAACAGGCTCTCAGTTGTATGTGGCGGTCCGCGTCCCTGTTGATCCGGCATTGCTGACTTTCAACACTCCGCGGCGGATGAGCTTGGCGAAAATGGCCAGACATTCTTCCGGCGGGAAGGGGCTCACTGCGATGACATCGCGGATGGTCCAGACACCATTCACACGCGTGGCTAAAAAGGCTTCGCTCGATTCCAGATGGGTCTGCATGAGCTCGTCCATGCCCAAGGCCAGCTCGAGCACCTGTTCCTGGTCCAGGTTCTGGTCCTCCAGTTTGTGCTGCACCACTTCCAGCATCCGGCTGGCCTCCTGGACCTTGGGATCCTGTTGCAGGAGCCGGCGCAGCTCGCTCTGGGCCTCCTGCAATTTCTCTTTTTCCAGGAAGGCCTTGGCCTTCATGAGCTGAGCATGGGTGGCATCATTGAGATGCCCCCCGGGGTCAACGACCCGCAGCATGCCCCGTTCGATCATTTCGTGCAGGTGCTTGCTCAGAATGAACTCCGACCTTCGAAGTT
>JAJYMZ010000088.1 GCA_021786615.1 Acidobacteriota bacterium | reverse complement strand
GCGATGATCATCGTGGCGGAGAAGAAGCCGATATCGCGGCGGTAGCCGGAGGTGTCTGACATGGGCGCCCCAGAGTTGTGGTTCAAGCATGATTGCAGTCTCAAGTCTCAAGCCCCAAGTCCCAAGTAGACACGGCCCGTTGGGGCAGCTCCCCGAATTAAACAGGCCAGAGCCCATATCTCAGAGTCAAAAGGCTTGGAGCAGGGCTCGGGAGAAGATAAAATTACCTGATTAAATTTCATGTCGGAGCCGCCATGCCAAGCCCCGTGAAACCCATCCCCGCGGGCTACCATTCGGTCACGCCTTACCTGATCGTCCGTGGCGCGGCAAGGGCATTGGATTTCTATAAACAGGCCTTTGGCGCCATCGAGCTGTTCCGTATGGAAGCGCCCGATAGGCGCATCGGCCACGCGGAGATTCGCATCGGCGATTCGCACATCATGCTGGCGGACGAACATCCAGAAATGGGCGCCCGGAGCCCCGAAACTTACGGCGGCTCCGCCGTGAGTCTCATGCTTTACGTGGGGGACGTTGACCAGGTCTTTGCCCAGGCTGTGGAGGCCGGCGCCACGGTGGATCGTCCCGTGACGGATCAGTTCTATGGCGACCGCAGCGGTGGCTTGAAGGATCCCTTCGGCCACGTCTGGTACGTCGCCACCCACATCGAGGATGTGCCGCCAGAAGAAATGGATCGCCGGGCGAAAGCGGCCGGAAGGAAATGATCCTGGGCGGTGGGCTCTAGGCTGTAGGCGTTAGGCCTTTCCCACCCCCCACCGCCTACTGCTCCACCCTCAGCCCGCGCCGCCGGTGGCCACTTTGGGCCGGTAGATGAGGCTGGCCTTGAGGTAGTCGCGGTTCATGCGGGCGATGTTCTCCAGGCTGATGCCCTTAGGGCAGGCGGTTTCGCATTCGCCGTGGTTGGTGCAGGAGCCGAATTCCTCGGCGTCCATCTGCGCCACCATGTCGCGCACCCGGATGTAGCGTTCGGGCTGGCCCTGGGGCAGCAAGGCGAGCTGGCTGATCTTCGCGGAGACGAAGAGCATGGCCGAGGCGTTGGGGCAGACGGCCACGCAGGCGCCGCAGCCGATGCAGGCGGCCGCGTCCATGGCCAGGTCCGCGTTCTCCTTGGGGATCGGCAGGGCGTTGGCGTCCTGGGCGGAGCCCGTGGGCGCGCTGATGAAGCCGCCGGCGGCGATGATGCGGTCGAAGGCGCTGCGGTCCACCACGAGATCCTTCCGCACCGGGAAGGCCTTGGCCCGCCAGGGTTCGATGGAGATGGTGTCGCCGTCCTTGAAGCTGCGCACGTGCAGCTGGCAGGCGGTGGTGCGCTCCTTGGGGCCGTGGGGGCGCCCATTGATGACCATGGAGCAGGTGCCGCAGATGCCTTCGCGGCAGTCATGGTCGAAGGCGATGGGCTCGGCGCCCTGGGTGATCAGCCCTTCGTTGACCACGTCGAGCATTTCCAGGAAGGACATGTCGGTGCTCACGCCCGGGGCGGCGTAGGTCTCGAATCCGCCCTCGGAAGCGGCGTTCTTCTGGCGCCAGACCTTGAGCGTGAGGTTGAGGGTCTTTTCTGCTGACATCGGTCGCTCCTACTTGTAGCTGCGCGTGGCGAGGTGGACGCTCTCGAAGGCCAGGGGCTCGACATGGCGCTCCGGTACTTGGCCTTCGCCCTTGTATTCCCAGGCCGCCACGTGGCAGAAATTCGCGTCGTCGCGCTGGGCCTCCCCGTCCGGTGTCTGGGATTCTTCGCGGAAATGGCCGCCGCAGCTCTCGCGGCGCTCCAGCGCGTCCAGGCACATGAGCTCGCCCAATTCGAAGAAATCCGCCACGCGGCCCGCCCGCTCCAGGGACTGGTTCAATTCGTCGCCAGTGCCGGACACCAGCAGGTCGGACCAGAATTCCTCCCGCAGCTTGGGGATGAGTTCCAGGGCCTTTTTCAGCCCGGCCTCGGTGCGGGCCATGCCGCAGTGTTCCCACATGATTTTGCCCAGCTCGCGGTGGAAGTGGGTGGGCGTCTTCTTCCCCTTGATGGCCATCAGCTTGTCAATGCGTTCCTTGACGGCGGTTTCGGCAGCCTTAACGGCGGCGTGATCCGCGGCCACCACCGGTCCAGATTTCACGCCGGCCAGGTAGTTGCCCACGGTATAGGGCGCCACGAAGTAGCCATCCGCCAAGCCCTGCATGAGGGCCGAGGCGCCCAGGCGGTTCGCGCCGTGGTCGCTGAAATTGGCTTCGCCCATGACGAAAAGGCCGGGGATGGTGCTCATGAGGTTGTAGTCCACCCAGAGCCCGCCCATGGTGTAGTGCGCCGCCGGGTAGATGCGCATGGGGACTTTATACGGATTCTCGTCGGTGATGCGCTCATACATTTCGAAGAGATTGCCGTACTTCTCTTCGATGGCGGGCTGCCCTAGGCGCTTGATGGAATCCGCGAAGTCCAAATACACGCCGCGGCCGGTCTCACCCACGCCCAGGCCGTTGTCGCAGGCCTCCTTGGCGGCGCGGGAAGCGATGTCCCGGGGCGCGAGATTGCCATAGCTCGGGTACTTGCGCTCCAAGTAGTAGTCGCGCTCGTCCTCGGGAATGTCCTTGGGAGCCCGCTTGTCGCCGGGCTTCTTGGGCACCCACACCCGGCCATCGTTGCGCAGGGATTCGGACATCAGCGTGAGCTTCGATTGGTGGTCGCCTGTGACGGGGATGCAGGTGGGATGGATCTGCGTGTAGCAGGGATTCGCGAAGGCGGCGCCCTTCTTGTAGGCGCGCCAGATGGCGGTGGTGTTGCATCCCATGGCGTTGGTGGAAAGGAAGAACACCGGTGCGTAGCCGCCGGTGGCCAGGCACACCGCGTGCGCCAGGTGTGATTCGATTTCGCCCGTGAGCATGTCGCGGGTGACGATGCCCTTGGCCACGCCGTCCACCAGGATCAGTTCCTGCATCTCGTGCCGCGTGTGCATCTTCACTTTGCCCAGGCCGATCTGGCGCTCCAGGGCCTGGTAGGCGCCCAGCAGGAGCTGCTGGCCCGTCTGGCCCCGGGCGTAGAAGGTGCGCGAGACCTGCGCGCCGCCGAAGGAGCGGTTGTCCAGGAGCCCGCCGTATTCCCGGGCGAAAGGCACGCCTTGGGCCACGCACTGGTCAATGATGTTCACGCTGACCTCCGCCAGGCGGTGGACGTTGGCTTCCCGGGCGCGGAAATCGCCGCCCTTCACCGTGTCGTAAAACAGCCGGAAGACGCTGTCACCGTCATTGTGGTAGTTCTTGGCGGCGTTGATGCCGCCCTGGGCCGCGATGGAGTGGGCGCGGCGCGGGGAATCCTGGTAGCAGAAGCATTCCACTTCGTAGCCCAGCTCGGCCATGGATGCGGCGGCGGAAGCGCCCGCCAGGCCGGAGCCCACCACGATGATCTTGTACTTGCGTTTGTTGGCGGGGTTCACCAGCTTCATGTCGTTGCGGTACTTCTCCCACTTCTTTTCAAGCGGGCCATCGGGGATGTTGGATTTCAGTTCCATGGCGGGTCCTTAGCGTACGAAGCCGGTGAGAACGGCGATGGGGAAGGAGATGTTGCCGCCGATCACCACGATGGTCAGGAGCGTCGCGAGCCCATGGCGCAGGCCGTTGTAGCGGGGATGGGACAGGCCCAGGGTCTGTAGCATGGACCAGATCCCATGGTGCAGGTGGGTGGCGAAGAAGACCATCGCGAGGATGTAGAAAGCGGAGACCCAGGGCACCTGGAAGCCGGTGACCACGTTATGGAAAACCTTCCCCTGCTCGAAACCTGGCAGGAGGTTGCCGACAGTCAGGTGCAGCAGGTGGACGATGATGAAAATCAGCACCACCACGCCACTGACGCGCATCCACCTCGATGCAAACGTGGAGGCCACGTATGCCTGGTTCTGGTAGGCGACGGGTCTGGCGGCGCGGTTCATGAGCGTGAGCCCCCAGGCGGCCCAGATGTGCAGAATCGCGGCCGTGAGCAGCGTGGCGCGGGCGATCCAGATGCCGCTGCCGTGCAGGAGCGTCCGCAGGAATTCGCCGTAGGTGTCCAGCGCGTAGACGCCTTCGTGGGCGGGAAGGTAGAGCTGGAGATTGCCGATCATGTGGACCGTAACGAAGCCCACGAGCAGGATGCCCGTGATGGCCATCACGATCTTCTTCCCTATGGATGAGCCGAAAAAGCCTGCTCCCGTTTGCATCTAGCCTCCTGATGAATCCCAATACTCAATACTCAATACTCAATACTCAATGCTCAATGCTCAATGCCAAATGGCGCTATGAAACCAGATTAAAGCAAGGTCACGAGTTCCTTGACCGCGGCGATGCTCTTGTCGAGATTGGCCTGTTCTTCGGGCAGCAATTCGAGCTCGATGATCTGCTCCACGCCCTCCTTGCCCAGCTTGGCGAGGACGCCGAGGAAGAGATCCTTCGCGCCGTACTGGCCGCTCAGGTGCACCGCGCAGGGCAGCAGCTCTTTGCGGTCGTTGAGGATGGCGTCCACCATCTCCACGGCGCTGGAGGACGGCGCGTAATAGGCGCTGCCGGTCTTCAGGTAGTTCACGATCTCGATGCCGCCGTTGCGGGTGCGCGTGGCGATGGCGTCAATGGTGGCCTTGTCCAGGAAGCGGTCCACGGGGATGCCGCTGATGGTGGCGTAGCGCATGAGGGGCACCATGGTGTCGCCGTGGCCCCCCAGCACGAAGGCCTGGACGTTCTTCACGGATACTTTGGCCGCGTCGGCGATGAAGTGGCGCATGCGCGCGCTGTCCAGCACGCCGGCCATGCCGATGACCCGGTGGGCGGGGAAGCCGGAGGCCGTGAGCGCCACGTGGCACATGGCGTCCAAGGGATTGGAGACGACGATCATGATGGCTTCGGGGCTGTACTTGGCGACCTGTTCGCAGACGGCCTTGACGATGCCCGCGTTGGTTTTCAGCAAGTCATCGCGGCTCATGCCGGGCTTGCGGGGAATGCCCGCGGTGACGACCACCACATCCGAGCCCGCGGTGGCCTCGTAGCCGTTGGTGCCGACGATGGTCATGTCGAACCCTTCGACGGGCCCGGACTCCATCATGTCCAGCCCCTTGCCTTGGGGAATGCCCTCGGCGATGTCCACCATCACCACATCTGCCAGACCCTTTTCGATGATGCGCTGGGCCGCCGTGGCGCCCACGAAACCCGCACCCACCACCGTGACTTTGCGCCGCCCGCTGCGATTCATGGCATCTCCCGAATGTTGAATGGCCCGGCCATTCCAAACGATCTAGGAGTACCACGGCTGGAGGTTTCCAGAAAATCTAAATACTGCGCGAGGCACAGCAGGGACCACCGTGTTCTTTAGACAAAACGTGGGTCTGCGGCGCCCAAGACAGGGCATTGTGACGAAAGGCATTTTTTCCCGGGTTGGCCAGAGGAGCCTGTCCTAAAATCCCCGTCGCGGCACACGGGGATTTTGGGACAGGCTCTGAACCCTTGCGGCCCTTCCTTCGAGTTGGTTAAAGTAAAGCTTCACCACGCCGATCACAGAAAGTCCTGAGATTTCGTGCGGCTCTGTCTTACCTAAATTGGATTTCCGGCCTCCATGCCAGATGTGGACCGGAATGACCCTTGAAATGCCGGGAGGTTCAATGAACAAGCTGGGTACCTGCGGGACCGCGATGAGGCGTCTGCTTGGCGCTCTCGCGTCCACAAAAATCTTCAAGGGCGCGGCGCTGGCGCTGTTCTCGCTCTTCCTTTCGGTCCCGGCCTTCGCCGGCGGCGAAGCGGAGCTGAAGATCCCCTCCCTGAAAGAACAAACCTTCATGGGCGTGACAGGCCACAACCTGCTGCTGATCGGGCTTTTCATCTGCCTGCTCGGCATCGTTTTCGGCCTCGTGCAGTACAGCCAGATCCGGAAGCTCCCGGTCCACAAATCCATGCTCGAGATCTCCGAGCTGATTTATGAGACCTGCAAGACCTACCTGCTGACCCAGATCAAATTCATCGCCATCCTCTGGGCCTTCATTGCTGTAATTATGATCGCCTACTTCAAATACCTGGCCCATACGCCCATGACCTGGCCCCAGGTGATCGTGGTGCTGCTTTTCTCGATCATCGGCATTCTGGGCTCCGTGGCCGTCGCCTGGTTCGGCATCCGCATCAACACCTTTGCTAATTCGCGCACCGCCTTCGCTTCCTTAAGCGGAAAGCCCTACCCGACCATGGCGATCCCCATGAAGTCCGGCATGTCCATCGGCATGCTGCTCATCTCCGTCGAACTGTTCATGATGCTGGCGATCCTGCTCTTCATCCCGGGCAACGCCGCGGGCCCTTGCTTCATCGGCTTCGCCATCGGCGAGTCCCTGGGCGCCGCGGCCCTGCGCATCGCCGGCGGCATCTTCACCAAGATCGCCGATATCGGCTCGGACCTGATGAAGATCGTCTTCAAGATCAAGGAAGATGACGCCCGCAACCCCGGGGTCATCGCCGATTGCACCGGCGACAATGCTGGCGACTCGGTGGGCCCCACCGCCGATGGCTTCGAGACCTACGGTGTCACGGGCGTCGCGCTCATCACCTTCATCCTCCTTGCGGTGCCGGTTCCGGCCATGCAGGTCTCCCTGCTGGTCTGGATCTTCGTCATGCGCGTGGGCATGATCGTGACCTCCGCGATCTCCTATTGGCTGAATGCCGCATGGGCGAAGGCCAAGTTCAAGGATGCGGCGAAGTTCAACTTCGAGACGCCCTTGACCACGCTGGTGTGGCTGACGTCCGTCCTCTCCATCGCGATGACCTATGCCCTGTCCAAGCTCCTGATCGGAAACATTGAAAATGGCGTGTGGTGGAAACTCTCCACCATCATCACCTGCGGAACCCTGGCGGGCGCCCTGATTCCCGAACTGGTGAAAGTCTTCACATCCACCAATTCGGGACACGTGAGGGAGGTCGTCACGGCCTCCAAGGAAGGCGGTGCTTCCTTGAACATCATTTCCGGACTGGTGGCGGGCTACTTCTCCGCATACTGGACTGGCCTCTGCATCGTCGCTCTCATGGGCGGCGCCTACTTCGTGTCCACTTTTGGGCTCGGGGACCACATGGTGGCTCCGGCGATCTTCTCCTTCGGCCTGGTGGCTTTCGGCTTCCTGGGCATGGGTCCCGTCACCATCGCGGTGGATTCCTACGGTCCCGTCACGGACAACGCCCAGTCCGTGTACGAACTCTCCACCATCGAGACGATTCCCGGCATCGAGCAGGAGATCGAGAAAGACTTCGGCTTCAAGCCCGACTTCGAGAACGGCAAGATGTACCTGGAAGAGAACGACGGCGCCGGCAACACCTTCAAGGCCACCGCCAAGCCTGTGCTCATCGGCACCGCGGTGGTGGGCGCCACCACCTTGATCTTCTCCATCATCCAGCTGCTCAACGGCAAGTTCGGCGCAGCCAACGTCGTCGAAGGCCTTTCCATCATCAACCCGCTGTTCCTGCTGGGCATCATCACCGGCGGCGCCATCATCTTCTGGTTCTCCGGCGCGGCCTGCCAGGCCGTGGCCACGGGCGCCTACCGGGCGGTGGAATTCATCAAGCAGAACATCAACCTGGACGCCGGCGCTGAAAGGGCCTCGGTGGAGGACTCCAAGAAGGTCGTGGAGATCTGCACCAAGTATGCGCAGAAGGGCATGTTCAACATCTTCCTGGCGGTGTTCTTTTCCACGCTCGCCTTCGCCTGCGCCAACCACTACTTCTTCATCGGCTACCTGATTTCCATCGCCGTCTTCGGGCTGTACCAAGCCATCTTCATGGCCAATGCCGGGGGTGCCTGGGACAACGCCAAGAAGCTCGTGGAAACCGAATTGAGGGCCAAGGGCACGCCTCTCCATGACGCCGTCATCGTGGGCGACACCGTGGGCGACCCCTTCAAGGACACTTCTTCCGTGGCCATGAATCCGGTCATCAAGTTCACGACCCTCTTCGGCCTCCTGGCGGTGGAACTGGCCATCGAACTGAACCCCACCACCGCGCACATCGCCGCCCTGATCTTCTTCTTAGTCTCCACGGTCTTCGTGTGGCGTTCCTTCTACGGCATGCGCATCCCAGACGCGGAATTCAAGTAAAAAGACCGGGAGATTTTCGTTCTTTGTGAATCGCAAAGGGGCGCCGCGAGGCGCTCCTTTTCCGTATCATTACAATGTGCAACGTCTTCGCCCAGGAGCCTCCCTTGAATTTCCTCGCCGCCTCGCGGACATCGGCCTTGCTGGCCCTTTTGCCGGTCGCGGTCTTGGCCAATAACCCGAAACCCCCGGTCGCAGTTCGAAAGCCCCACGTGGAAACGCACCATGGCGAGACCGTCCGCGATGACTATTTCTGGCTGCGGGAAAAATCCAATCCGGAAGTCGTTAAATATCTGGAAGCGGAGAACGCCTACACAGAATCCCAAACCAAGAATTTGAAGCCCTTTGCCGACGCGCTCTACAAGGAGTTGCTGGGCCGCATCAAGCAGACCGACCTCAGCGTGCCGGTGCGGCGCGGGGAGTGGTTCTATTACTCCCGCACGGTGGAGGGGCAGCAGTACCCCATCCAATGCCGCAAGCATGGTTCCGCCGCTGGTATCGGCAAGGGCGCCAGGGAAGAGATCCTGCTGGATCAAAACGAGCTGGCCAAGGGCAAGAAGTATCTGGGCCTGGGTTCTTTCGATGTGAGCGACGACGGGAAAAAGCTCATGTTCACCACGGACGATACGGGCTTCCGCCAGTACAAGCTTTTCATCAAGGACCTGGAAACTGGCGCCGTGAGCGCCCCGCTGGCAGAGCGCGTGACCTCCACCGAGTGGGCCTCGGACAACGCCACGGTCTTCTTCGTCACCGAGGACGCGCTCACCAAGCGTTCGGACACTCTCTGGCGCATGGACCCGGCCGCGGCTCCCGTGAAGGTC
>JAJYMZ010000084.1 GCA_021786615.1 Acidobacteriota bacterium | reverse complement strand
GTGGCACCGAGACCCAGTACATGAGCTCGAGCATCATGCGCACCAACAACGAAGGTACCGGCACGGACACGATGCTCGACTTTCAGAAGGGAATGATCTACACCATCAACCACAAGAAAAAAACCATCGAATCCATGAAGATTGATGACTTGGCCGATCTGATGGGATCCATGACCTCCCAAATGCCTGAAGGCATGGAGGCCATGATGGGCAAAATGTTCGGAGATCCAGATAACTTCAAGGTCCAGGAACTGGGCAAGGACACCGTGCTGAATCGGCCCTGCAACAAGGTCTCCATCACCGTCGGGAAGATGGTCCAGGAACTGAGCCTGGACCCCAGCCTGAAAAATCCCCTCAGCCCCGCCAACTTCGCCCGGATGGCCAAATCCATGGCGGCATTGATGGCCAGGGTTCCCATGATGGCGAAGATGATGAGCCGGATGTTCGAGGCCAAGGCCAAGCTCACTGGAATTGAACTCAAGAGCCACATGACGGGCCTCATGGGCATGGAGGTCACCAAGGAGGCCACGGCCATCAACCAGGGCCCCATTCCCGCCTCAGCCTTCGCTCTGCCCGCGGGTTATGCCATGAAGGACATGGGGGCGGAGTTGAAGAAACAGATGGGTGGCGGACGGCGTTGAGCGAGTGGCTCATTCCGGCGGCCGTCGAAGCATTTGATTCTAGAATGGGACCATGAGCGCAGCGACCCCTTCTTTCGATGATGGCCTGGACAGGCTGGAAGCCCTGGTCCAGCAGTTGGAGGCGGGCAACCTCAGCCTCGAAGAAGCCCTTTCGAAATTCGAGGAAGGCGTGGGCCTTTCAAAAACGCTTCAAGAGCAACTGGCCGATGCCCAGCGGCGCGTGGAAGTTCTGAAACGGGGCCTGGGCGGCGAGTATCGCGCCGAGTCCCAGGATGGCATGGACCCCGGGGACCCGGCGTGATGGGGCTGGATCCCGAGGCCCAGGTCAAAAAGGACTTGGAGCGCCTGCTGCCCCTGCTGAATGCCAAGCTCACCTCCCGCTTTGAGCATGGGGAGGCGGTGAAAGTCGCCGAGGCTATGCGATACAGCCTGGAGGCTGGGGGAAAGAGGGTGCGGCCCCTCCTCTGCCTGCTGGCGGCGGAATCCGTGGGCGCGGACCCCGAGATGGCTTTGAGCGGCGCCTTGGCCCTGGAATACCTGCACACCTATTCGCTCATCCACGATGATCTGCCCGCCATGGATGACGACGATCTGCGGCGGGGCAAACCCACGTGTCATGTAGCCTTTGGTGAAGCCCACGCGATCCTGGCAGGAGACGGCCTCCAGGCCGAGGCCTTCGGAGTGCTCGCCGCAGACGCGTCCATTCCAGCGGAAGCCCGGGTGGAGGCCATCGCCCTGCTCGCCGAAGCCAGCGGCTGGCGGGGAATGGTGGGGGGCCAGGCCCTGGACCTCGAAGGAGAAGGGCTTGAAACCTACGGCCTGGATCATCTCAAGACGATTCATCGCCTGAAGACGGGCGCCTTGCTGCGAGCTTCACTGGAAATGGGGGCGGTCCTGGGAGGGGCCGACGGCGCTCTCCGGGAAGCGCTGCGGAGCGCGGGAGCCTGGCTGGGGCTGGCTTTCCAGATCCAGGACGACATCCTGGATGCCACTTCAGATGCGGCGGCCTTGGGTAAACGCGCCGGAAAGGACGCAGAAAAGGGTAAGATCACCTACCCCGCTCTGTTAGGGCTGGAGGGTGCTCAGCGAGCGCTCGCTGAGGCCACGGAGAATGCGTCATGTCACCTTCAATCCCTCCCGAAACCCGGATCACTGGAAGCGTGGGCGCGCTACTTGGCGGGCAGGAAGGTGTGATGGGGGAGACCGCCGAGAGCCGCTATCCACTGCTCGATTCCATCGTCGCCCCTCAGCAGATCCGCCACTTCACCGATCCGCAACTGGAACAGCTCTCCACCGAAGTGCGCCAGTTCCTGGTGGATTCCATCAGCATCACCGGTGGGCATTTCAGTTCAAACCTCGGCACAGTGGAATTGACGGTGGCGCTGTTCCACCATTTTGATTTCCTCCATGACCGCATCGTCTGGGACGTGGGCCACCAGGCTTACACGCACAAGATCCTCACGGGCCGCAAGGGGCGTTTCCCCACCTTGCGCCAGCATGATGGGCTCGCGGGTTTCCTGAAGCGCGAGGAGAGTCCCTACGACCACTTCGGCGCGGGGCACGCCAGCACCTCCATTTCCGCCGTGCTGGGCATGGCCAAGGCAAGAGATCTGCAGGGCCAGAATCACGCCTGCATCGCGGTGATCGGTGATGGTTCCATGACCGCGGGCCTTGCCTTTGAGGGACTGAACCAGGCGGGATACCTCCAAGCCAAGAATTTCCTGGTGATCCTCAACGACAACGACATGAGCATCAGCCCGAATGTGGGCTCCCTGCAGGGCTACCTGAACCAGATCATGTCAGGCCAGTACTACAACCTCTGGCGGGATCGCATCGAGCACGCCATCAAGGCCATTCCCTTGGAGAAAGTCAGCCAAGGCGTGGCCAAGGCCGCCAAATGGAGCGAAGAAAGCTTCAAGCGGATGATGGTGCCCGGACTGCTTTTCGAGGACTTGGGCTTCCGCTACATGGGCCCCGTGAATGGTCATGATGTCATTGCCACAGAGAAGGCCATCGCCGAAGCCAAGGTGAAGATGGCCGATGGTCCTGTGCTTTTGCACGTCCAGACGAAAAAAGGCTATGGCTATGATCCGGCGGTGAACGATCCCATGAAGTGGCATGGCGTCACCGCTTTTGATGCTGAAGCCGGGGAGATGAAAAAGGCCGTGGTGGATCCCGGCAAACCTACGCCCCCCAGCTACACCAGTGTATTCGGCAAAGCCATGGTGGAGCTGGCGAAGACCGACGACAAGATCGTGGGCATCACCGCGGCCATGGACACCGGAACTGGATTGGACATTTTCGCCAAGAGTTTCCCAAAGCGCATGTTCGATGTGGGCATCGCCGAGCAGCACGCCGTGACCTTTGCCGCGGGCCTCGCAGCCCAAGGCATGCGCCCGGTGTGCGCTATTTATTCCACGTTTCTTCAGCGGGGTTTTGACCAAGTGGTGCATGACGTCTGCATCCAGAACCTGCCCGTGACCTTCGCCCTGGACCGGGCGGGCATCGTGGGCGCCGATGGCCCCACCCACCATGGCCTCTACGACATGGCCTACCTGCGCTGCGTTCCCAACATCATCCTGATGGCGCCCAAGGATGAAAACGAACTGCGGCAGATGCTCATGACCGCTGTCTACAGCGACCGCCCGGCGGCCCTGCGCTACCCCCGCGGCAATGGCCTGGGCGTACCCATGGATGCGGCCATGACAGCCCTTCCCATCGGCAAGGGCGAACTGCTGCGTGAGGGCTCGGACCTGCTGCTATTCGCCATCGGCGCCATGGTGGCTCCCGCCCAGAAGGTCGCCGGGCAGTTGGAGGCAGCGGGTATCTCTTGCGCGGTGGTGAACGCGCGCTTCATCAAGCCCATTGATTCCGAGTTGTTGGCCACCTGGAGTCAACGAACCCGTGGCGTGGTGACCCTTGAAGAAGGCTGTGCCCCTGGAGGGTTTTCAGCCGCGGTGCTGGAGTCCTTGGCGGATGGAGGCATCACGAGGCCCGTCTTGCGCTGCGCGGTCCCTGACCACATCGTGCATCATGGCGATCCCAAGCGGTTGATGAACGAGGAGGGCCTGGGGCAGGATCCGCTGTTGGGCCGAATACAGGCCTTTGCCATGCGAATAGCTTGATGGATGCGAGAATAAGAGCTTGTCCCATCCAGCCAATGTCCCTAGATTGTTACTGATCCAATCTTGAGAATTCACACCCGGGGAAACGCCGTGCGGAATGTCCTTCCCATTCCCGTCCTAGTTTTTACCTTGGCTGGTGCCCTGCCCGTGGCCCAGGATGGCGATTTCATGAAGACCGCCGCCGGGTGGGCCAAACTGGACAAAGACGGATCTTGCACGTTCTATGACGCGGCCAGTAAATCGCTGGAAACCTGGTCCAGGGATTTCGGGGTCACGGGGAGCCTGAGTCTTTCCAAGCTGGAAGTCACTCCCGAGAAATGGGTGCTGGATCCCTACGGCAACGCGTGGGTCGTCTCTGGCGCCGCGCTTTACCAAGTGGCCAAGAACGGCAAACCAGGCACCACAGTGAGATTGCCCGGGGAGGTGGTGGATCTGGGTTGGGACACCAAGGGCTTTTTCCTGCTCTATCGTGGTCCGGAAACCTACCTGGAAAAACGCGACTATGCGAAAGCAAGCCTGCTCTGGTCCGCAGGACGGAAGCCCAAATCCCAGGAAGAAGGATCACCATCAGCTTCCGGCGGGTCCGATCGTCTCGCTGTTTCTGGGGATGGAAACGTGCTGGTGTCAAGTGGTTCCAGCCTTTCGCTCACCTCCTTCGATGGGAATAAAGGTGCTGTTATCGGCCAAACAGTATTCACCCTCAACAATGGCGCGGCGCCAAGCCTGGCCCTGGCGGGCAAGGACCGTGGAGCCTTAGGCTGGTGGCTGGGGAAGTCCGTGGTGATGGCCGCGGTGCCCGCTTCCCAGGTGCCCGGGGAGAAAAAGGCTGGCCTCCTGCTGGCGCGGCTTGATCTCGCCACGGGTAGTGTTGAATTCCTTCCCACGGGGGTCGCCGAGGATTACAAGCTCCTGGGTGTCCTTGAAGCTGAAGCGGTGCTCATGAAGCCCGGTGGTGGACTGGTGTTCGTGCCCATCAAGTAAGTTCAACTCACCGAGCCTGCTGCATGACGCGTTCCCGGTCCAGGGCCGGGATGGTCCGCCAAGCGTTCACCGGTGCCATGGCCAGGGTCGGGTGGCTGAGCACGTAGCTGAAAAGCAGGTTCCGGGCGAGTTGGGTCGTGATGAGTTCCGGCTGGCCCGTGAAGCCGATGGCGTCTATGTAGCCGCCACCGCCCCGCAATCGGTATGTGCTGAGGGCTAAGGTGAAGGATTGTTCCTCCCTCACGGGTTGGCCATGGAAAGACAGGTTCTTCACCCGAGTTCCCACAGGCTGGGACAGGTCCAGGGCATAGGCGCAGCCATCAATCTGGTCCACATCATAGAAAGCCACGGCTTTGTTGAAGAGGTCCGGCTCATGACTGAAGTTGTAGGCCCTTGCGGCGAATTCCAGGTAGGCGCGGAGCTGTTTTCCGGTGATGCGGATGCGCGCCACCTGGTTTTCGTAGGGCTCCAGGGCGTAGAACTGGCGAATGGAGGTGGGCCCCGCGGGAATGAAGATGCGCGCGCTCGTCCAGCTTACTGCCGAGAGCTGGGCTCCGGTGGCTTGGCGCTGGACGGTATGGAGCACTTGCATCAACGGCGTGTCCTCCAGGCGGCACCAGCGGCCATCCAGATCCGTCAGGAGGTTCGTGGCACCGGTATTCAAGTAGGTTTCCGTGGCTGACCGCAGCGCCGCCGTCAATTCCAGGACCTGGGCATCCTGGGGTGTTTCTGCGGTGGGATACACCAGCCGGCCTTGCCGGGACAGCACCCGCCACCGGCCTTGGATTTTTTGAAGCGTCAGATCCGCCATGGCGAGCGCCCGGCCATGGGCCGCGGCCTGGAGAATGGGGGTGCCTTTCTGCTGGCTGGAGATGGGCAGGTGGGTGTGGCCTGTGAGAATCAAGTCAATGCCGGGCACCTGGTCCGCCAGCCGCAGCGCGCAGTTGTCGTCGCCCACTTCTCCCGGCAAGGTGCCCAGACCGGAATGCATGGTGACGATGATGACGTCCGCCTTTTCTTTCTCCCGCAGATGCGGGATTAAGGTTCTGGCGCTTTCCACAATGTCCCGGAAGGCCATTCCCGCGTAATTTCCAGGCTCCTCCCAACGGGGAATGCCGGGGGTGGTGAACCCCACGATGATCACGTTGACCCCCCCGATGTTGACCTTCGTCCAAGGAGTGAAGACCCCTTTTCCACCCTTAGCCGCCACCGTGTTGGCCGACAGGAACGGGAAGCTGGCTTGTTTCTCTACGGCCCTAAGTACGTCCAGGCCCCAGTTGAAGTCATGGTTGCCGATGGCCATGGCGGAATAACCCAGGGCATTCATCACCGCGATGGAGGGTTCCGGGAGATCGGGCCGCAGGCGAGTGCGGACGTAGTTGATGGGCTCGCCTTGGATGGTGTCCCCACTGTCAATGAGCAGCGTGTTGGGGTTCTCGGCCTTGGCCTGCCGGATGAGCGTGGCCAGTTTGGCCCAGCCCTTGTTTTCCGGTTGCAAGGAATAAGTGTCCTGGGGCAGCACATGGCCGTGCAGATCTGTGGTGCCAAGGACTTGCAGCTTCAATTGCTGGGCGCTCAGGAGCCCTGTGCTGATGAGCAGGGCCAGGAAAAACACGGAGCTTGTTTTCAGGAGGCGGGCGAGGCGGCGATGAGTCATGAAAAAACCTTAGCTAGAAAGGAAGGCGGTTCGGAGATAAACTAGCTGTTCAACTTTTGTTGACCGCGTCAACCCCTCTTCTTTTTTCTGGAGCGTCCATGCAAGAAGTTCAAATCAAGGCCCCTAAGCACGAATTCACCCTCCTGTGCGACGACATCCGCCAGGAAATGGGCGGCAAGACCTCCCTCATGGGTCTTTACGACCACCACATCGTGGTGCCTGAAGTGCCCTTCGTCCTACCCAAGGTCTGCTTCTTCAGCAAATTCTCGCGCATGGACGGCCAGTTCAAGTTCAGCTTTTCGATCGTGAGCCCCAACGGCGAGCGCAAGGACATCATCCGCGACAGCGACGTGCAGATCCCCGAAGGCGCCAAGGAAGGCACCTTCAACGTCATCGCCAGCCCCTTCGAAGTGGGCGCCGAGGGCATCTTCGAAGTGATCATCGGCCTCACCAAGGGCGCCGATCGTTTCGAGTACGTCTACAAGTTCGCCATCAGCAACGCCCAACGCCTGCAGGCCGAGTACGAGGCCGCCATGGCCGAAGCCCAGAAGGCCGGAACCGCCGCCAACTGATCATTCGAGCTTCTTGCGCGCCAGCGCACGTAAATTAGGGGGCGGGCTTCGGCCCGCCCTCGTTGTTATTGACCCGGGTATTGCGATTGCGCAATCCCATGGGCTTCAGGCTTCGGGCTGCAGGCTTCAGGTTCGCATCACCCAAAGCACATACGGATGCAAAGGAATTCGTGGCCTGAAGCCTGAAGCCTGAAGTCTGAAGCCAAGTCCATCCCACACAAATGGCAAGATCAGGGATCAATCTCCGAGGCCCCCATGTCCCGCCGAGTCGTCACACGTTTCGCCCCTTCGCCTACCGGAATGTTGCACATCGGCGGCGTGCGCACGGCGCTGTTCTGCTGGCTCTTTGCCAAAAAACACGGCGGCACCTTCATCCTGCGGGTGGAGGACACGGACCTGACCCGCAGCACCGACGACAATATCCGCATCATTGAAGAGGGCATGGAATGGTGCGGCCTCCACTGGGACGAAGGTCCGGTGGTGGGCGACCCCAGCCGATGGGTGGGCCCCCACGGCCCCTACCGCCAGATGCAGCGCATGGAGAGCCACTACAAACCTGCGATCCAAAAGCTGCTGGCTGAAGGCAAGGCCTACCGCTGCCGGTGCACCAAGGAAGAGCTGGACCAGCGCCGGGCCTCGGCCGAGAAAGCCGGGACGATCTTCCAGTACGACCGCCGCTGCCGCGAAGCCGGCCACGATGACAGCCAGCCGGCTTCCATCCGTTTGAAGATGCCGCTGGGCGCGGAACCTTGGCTGGAACAGGGCGATATCCTGTTGCGCGACCTGATCAAAGGCGATCTGCGCTTTCCCGCCTCCAGCCTGGACGACTGGATCATCGCCCGCACGGACGGCACGCCCACCTACAACTTCTGCGTGGTGGTGGACGACACGGACATGGAAGTGAGCCACGTCATCCGCGGTGATGACCACGTGGCCAACACGCCCAAGCAGATCGCGCTCTACCATGCCATGGGCTTCGAGGCCCCGGCCTTCGCCCACGTGCCCATGATCCTGGGCAAGGACGGCGCGAAGCTCAGCAAGCGCCATGGCGCCACCAGCATCACCGAGTACCAGCAGATGGGCTTCCTGCCTTCGGCTGTGCGCCTGGCCCTGGCGCGGCTTTCCTGGACCCCCAAGATTGATGGCCGCGCCATAGATACCGTGGAAGAAGAGCTGCTCACGGACGAGCAGATGATCCAGCTCTTCGATCTGGGCGACATCCAGAAAAGCCCCGCCCGCTTCGACATGGACAAGCTCAACTGGATGAACCAGAAACTCATCCAGCGCGCCGCCTGGCAGGAGATCGAGCCCCACTTCCGCCCCTTCCTTCCCGAAGCCTGGAGCGCCAAGCCCGATGCTTGGAAGGCCCACGCCATCCAATGCACCCAGAAGGGCAAGTCCCTGGTGGAGATGGCGGGCTTCCTGGAATTCGTCTGGGCACCCCCCGCCGAATTCGACCAAACTGCTGCCGCGAAATTCATCACTGAGGCCGTGAAGCCAGCCCTGAAGGACCTTTGCGCCCTCACCGACTATAGCCACGACGCCCTTCACACGGGCTTCAACTCTGTCCTTGAAAAGCACGGTCTCAAGCTCAAGGACCTGGCCCAGGCGCTCCGCGTCGCCCTTTGCGGCAAACCCGTCAGCCCGCCCATCTTCGACACGCTGATGCTGCTGGGAAGGGATGAGGTCGTGGCGAGAGTGGGGAAGTGGGTATGAGAACTAGGCCCGCTTGCTCGGCATTGATTCTTGCTTCGATCTTTTGTGGTGGGCAAGAATGCCGCGGCTCCGCGACTGTAGGCACAGATGTTCAAGGATCGGTGGTTCCCCATTTACGGGAATCCCCCGAGTCCCCGCAGCCAAAGGCCTTGAACCCAAAACCCCAAAGCGCATGGCTCAAATACGTAGGAAAGCCACCTGAGAACGGGGCTCTGGGGTGGATTACAAATGTCCATCACCCGATTTGGGTGGAGTGGGCCAAAGAT
>JAJYMZ010000118.1 GCA_021786615.1 Acidobacteriota bacterium | reverse complement strand
CGCTGCCGGTAGATGTTCTGTTGAACGCTCATGGGTCACTCCAGGGGAGCTGCAGGAATCAAGATGCCAATTTCAAATTTCTGGCTGAACGGGTTGGCGCGTGGCCATGGACAGGTACGCCAAAGCCCAGCCTCAGATAAGCAGCGCCGCTGCGTCGGAGACCGGTTCGAAAGGGATGGTTCGGGTGTGCTTCGATCGTCGCAACCGGGGCCTTTTCGGGGTGACTTTAGTGGGTCGAATGCAGAAGCATCCGATAAGCCCGAAGGGAAGGATCTAGTTCGGGCGTAAGGAATAAGCATACCACTTTGTTCGAAAGACGCAAAGCGTGAAGGGTTTTTCTAACCCCCCACGCTTGCAAGTCTTCCAGACAAACTGGTTACTTGATTGTAACTTTGGCGCCAGCGGCTTCGAGCTTTTCCTTGATCTTGGCTGCTTCTTCCTTGGATGCACCTTCCTTGACCACCTTGGGGGCGGCATCCACCAAGTCCTTGGCTTCTTTGAGGCCCAGGCCGGCGACGATCTCGCGGATCGCCTTGATGACGTTCAGCTTGTTGGCGCCACATTCCGTGAGCTCGACGTTGAACTCGGTCTGCTCTTCGGCGGCGGGGCCAGCGGCGGCGCCACCACCCGCGGGGGCGGCCATGGCGGCGGCGGAAACGCCAAAGCGCTCCTCAAGGGCCTTCACGAGGTTGGCCAAGTCGAGAACGGTCATTCCTTCAATTTCCTGGATCAGTTGGTCTGCGGTGAGAGCCATGGAATCCTCCTAGTGTTTCAAAAATTAATGAGTTCAGTTTCAGGGGAATGAGGGCACGGAGCTTAGGCCGCGCTCTCCTTTTGCTTGCGAATGCCATCCAGGACGATGGCCAGACCGGAGATGGGGTACTGCATGAGATAGAGCAGCTTGCCGATGAGCACGTCGCGGCTGGGAAGTTCGGCCAGGGCCTGAAGCTCACTAGCGCTGACGGGTTTCCCATCCATGATGGCGGCCTTGAAGGTGACGGCCGGGTTGTCCTTCAGGAAACCCTGCACGGCCTTGGCCAGCGCGAGGGCATCGTGATGGGTGGTGGCCACCGCCGAAGCGCCCTGGAATTTCTCGGCGAAGCTGGCGAAGGCCGTGTCCTTGACCGCCAGGCGAAGCAGGGTGTTCTTGGACACCCGGTACTGGCTCTTGCTGTCGCGGATGGACTTCCTGAAAGCGGTGTCCTTGTCCACCTTGAGGCCTTTGAACTCCATGACTACGGCGGTGGTGGCCGACGTGAAGGTGTCCTTGAGCGCGGCGACTTCGGAGATCTTCTTGTTCTTTTCCATGTCTGCCTCCTTTACTTCTCAGCCAGAGGGGCTGTGACGGTGATGGAGGGACCCATGGTCGAAGCCATGTGGATGGCCTTGACATACTTGCCCTTGGCCGCGGAAGGCTTTGCCTTCATGACCGCGTCCATGAGGGCCTGGGCGTTCTCTTGCAGCTTTTCGACCCCGAAGGACAGCTTGCCGACGCCGGCGTGGATGATGCCGGTCTTGTCCACTCGGTATTCGACCTTGCCGGCCTTGATTTCCTTGATGGCCTTGGCCACTTCGAACGTGACGGTGCCCGTCTTGGGATTCGGCATGAGGCCGCGGGGGCCCAGTACCTTGCCCAGGCGTCCGACGCCCTTCATCATGTCCGGTGTCGCCACCAGCGCGTCGAAGTCGAGGAATCCAGCAGCGATCTTCTCGACGAGATCGTCACCGCCCACCACTTCCGCGCCCGCGGCTTCCGCGTCCTTGATCTTTTCGCCCTGGGCGATGACCGCCACCCGCATCGTCCGTCCCGTGCCGTGGGGCAGAACAATGGTTCCACGGACCATCTGGTCCGCGTGCCGGGGGTCAACGCCGAGCCTCATGTGAACCTCCACCGTCTCATCGAACTTGGCGAATGCCGCGTCCTTCATGACGGTGAGAGCTTCCTTCAGCTCGTAGGGGCGATCTTCGATCTTGGCCGCGGCAGCCCGGTATTTCTTTCCGGCTTTTGCCATGTTGGCTCCTATCCTTGATCTCCCGCGAGAACGGTCGCGGTGGCCGGGGACTCGGCACGATGCCTCATCACCATTGAAAAAAAAACGAATCGTGATTTCAAAAACTAGTCCACAACCTCGACGCCCATGGAGCGCGCGGAACCCGCGATGGAGCGCATGGCGGCTTCGAGGCTGCCCGCATTCAGGTCGGGCATCTTAACCTTGGCGATCTCTTCGATCTGCTTGCGGGTGATCTTCCCGACCTTCTGGGTGTTCGGAGTGGGGCTTCCCTTTTCCAGGCCGAGCTTCTTCATGATCAGCACCGCGGCGGGGGGCGTCTTCAGGATGAAGCTGAAGGAGCGGTCGGCATAGACGGTGATGACCACCGGCAGGGTCGTGCCCTTCTCGACCGAGGTCACGGACTTCGCGTTGAACTGTTTCACGAATTCCATGATGTTCACGCCGTGCTGGCCCAGGGCCGGGCCGACGGGCGGGGCTGGCGTGGCTTCGCCCGCTGGCAGCTGCAGCTTGATGTAGCCTGTGATCTTCTTTGCCATGTTGTGCTTTCCTTTCCCGCGGCTGATTCCGGCACATGCCGGCGACTGCCGCCTTTAAGTGTGGAGCGCCTGGATTAGCGCTTTCCCACCGGACATGTTTCCGGGCCTAACGTTTCTCGACCTGGATGAAATCGAGCTCCACGGGGGTGCTGCGGCCGAACACCGTCACCATCACCTTGATGGTGGAGCGCTCTTCGTGGACCTCGTCAACATCCCCTTCAAAGTTTGCGAAGGGGCCATCTATGATACGGACCTTTTCGCCCTTCTCAAAGTGGTATTTCGGTTTGGGCTTCTCTTGGGTCTCTTCCTGATGGTTCATGATCTGCCGGACTTCTTCATCCGTGAGGGGCGAGGGGCGCTTCTTGTTGGCCCCCACGAAACTCGTCACCTTGGGCGTGTTGCGGACCAGGTGCCAGTCCGTGTCCTCCATCTCGAAACTGTTGCCTTTTTGGGACACGGCGATTTGCACCAGCAGGTAGCCCGGAAAGGATTTGCGTTTCTTGATGACGCGCTCCTTGCGGCCGGACTTGGCGTCCACTTTCATTTCCTCGTAGGTCTCTTCGGGGATCTGGATGTCGCCAAAATGCTCGTCCCGCTCTTCCATCTTGACGCGCTGGCGCAAATGGGCCATGACCTTGGCCTCATAGCCTGAATAAGTATGGATGATGAACCAGGCGAGCCGGCGCCCTAAGATTTCAGGTTTGGCGTTTTCAGATTTGGCGATTTCGGGTCCGGCGCTCCCGGCATCCTGGGTCGCGGGCAACGCGGGCATGTCTGCCATCTCGGTCATCCTAGGCCTCCGTCAGGTCGTGGTGTGAAAATATGCCGGTCATTCAGATTGCAGTCCAACATGAGGGGAAGCAGCACCCTGGCCAGAAAAGCGCTGGCCAAGATGCGACGGCCCCTAATGGGTGGTGATGGGCTTCAGCAGCCTGGCGATTCCAAGATCCGCGCCCCACAGGAAGAGGCCCACGATGACCGAGAGGATGACCACGGACCAGGTGTAGCGAACCACCTTCTCTTTTTTGGGCCAATCCACCCGGTTCAGCTCGGCGAAGAGCTCTTGGGCCTGTGACTTGATGGTTGAAATCAAGGGATGCTCCAGGAATGAAGTGCCGTCGCTAGAAAAACCTGGCCCCAGCTTAGCTGCTGGGGCCAGACCAGAGTGGCAGGGGAGACAGGGATCGAACCTGCGACCGACGGATTTGGAGTCCGCAACTCTACCAGCTGAGCTACTCCCCTAGCGAAGACCCGGACCGCGCGCACTGAAAAGCGGGAAGGACTGACATCGCAGCCCGGGATGAAACTATAGCCTACTTGGCTTCGCGATGGAGGGTGCGCTTGCCATCGAAGCGGCAGAATTTCTGCATTTCCAGCTTGCCCGTGGTGGTGCGCTTGTTCTTGGTGGTGCTGTAGTTCTTGCGCTTGCACTCAGAGCACTGCAGATGAACGATCTCGCGCATGTTTACCTCCCATTGAGACGCGGGCAGGACCCGCGGACGACTAAGCCCTAGGCGATGATCGTGTCCACGTTGCCGGCGCCCACGGTGCGGCCGCCTTCGCGGATGGCGAACTTAAGGCCCTTGTCCATGGCGATGGGCTGGATCAGCTCCACCGTCAGGGTGACGTTGTCACCGGGCATGACCATCTCGCGGCCCTCTTCAAGGGTGATGGAGCCGGTCACGTCGGTGGTGCGGAAGTAGAACTGAGGGCGGTACTTGTTGAAGAAAGGAGTGTGACGGCCACCCTCATCCTTGGACAGCACGTAGACCTGGGCCGTGAACTTGGTGTGGGGAGTGATGCTGCCGGGCTTGCACAGCACCTGGCCGCGCTCCACATCCTTGCGTTCGACGCCGCGCAGCAGGATGCCCGCGTTGTCGCCCGCCTGGCCGCGGTCCAGGGACTTGCGGAACATCTCCACGCCCGTGACGACCTTCTTGACGGTGTCTTTGATGCCGACGATCTCGACTTCGTCCTGCACATTCACAACGCCGGCTTCGATGCGGCCGGTCACCACGGTGCCGCGGCCCGTGATGGTGAACACGTCCTCGACGGGCATGAGAAAGGGCTTGTCCACGGCGCGGACTGGATCCGGGATGTAGGCATCCACGGCATCCATCAGGTCCAGGACGCACTTGCAGTCCGGGTGGTTGGGGTCATCGGCGTGATCGAGGGCCAGCTTGGCGGAGCCCTTGATGATGGGGATCTCGTCGCCGGGGAACTTGTAGGAATTCAGCAGCTCCCGGATCTCCATCTCCACCAGCTCGGCCAGCTCGGGATCGGCGATGTCAATCTTGTTCATGAAGACGACGATGTAGGGCACGCCCACCTGGCGGGCCAGCAGGATGTGCTCGCGGGTCTGGGGCATGGGGCCATCCGTGGCGGCGACCACTAGGATGGCGCCGTCCATCTGGGCCGCGCCGGTGATCATGTTCTTCACGTAGTCGGCGTGTCCCGGGCAGTCCACGTGCGCGTAATGGCGCTTGGCGGTGGAATACTCGACATGGGCCGTGTTGATCGTGATCCCGCGGGCCTTTTCTTCCGGCGCGGAATCAATCTGGTCGTAGCTCTTGGCCGTGCCGCCGCCCTTTTTGGACAGAATAGTCGCGATGGCCGCGGTCAGCGTGGTTTTGCCGTGGTCAACGTGGCCAATGGTGCCGATGTTGACGTGGGGCTTCGAGCGATCAAATTTCTCTTTGGCCACGGGTGCCTCCTGAAAGGGTATGGGTGGGAGTGAGTGAAGGATTCTGGATGCGAAAGTGGAGCCCACAACCGGGCTTGAACCGGTGACCTCTTCCTTACCAAGGAAGTGCTCTACCACTGAGCTATGTGGGCCTTACTTTTTTGAGCGTGGCGCTAAAAGATGGAGCGGGAAACGGGGTTCGAACCCGCGACATTCAGCTTGGAAGGCTGACGCTCTACCAACTGAGCTATTCCCGCCTTGTCTGGAACGGAATCAGCGCGGAAAAACGCGCTGGTGCCGAGAGAAGGATTCGAACCTTCGTAACGCGTTGCGTGGCAGATTTACAGTCTGCTGCCATTAACCACTCGGCCATCTCGGCATTCCGCTGTCAAACTTCAAGCGCCCGGACCTCCTGACGGAGGATCCAGCAAGCCCCTGTTCAGCCTTCGAAAAAGCCGCCCTGCAAGGCAGGGCTTTCCTGAATAGGGAACCCCGAATGTATCACGGGAAAAGCGGCCGCTCCAACAAAAAATTCCAACGGTACCCGGCACCTTCAGGATGACCCCTTCGCCTAGTTTGGTTCGCGCATGGCCAGCACACGGAAAAGGCAGATGGCCGCGGTGGCGGAGACATTCAGGCTCTCGATGCCCCCAGGCATGGGGATTTCAAGCAGCTGGTCACAGCGCTCGGAAATCTTCTGGTGCAAACCCTCCCCCTCGGAACCCAGCACCAGCGCGGTAGGGCCACGGAAGGATTCAAGCCGGTAATCCCGGCTCTGGGGTCCGGCCGCCAGCCCGTAGATCCAGACGCCCGCTTCCTTCAGGTCATCCAGCGCACGACCGAGATTCACCACGCGGACCAAGGGGACGCGCCCGGCGGTTCCCGCGCTGGCGCGGACCACCGTATCGCTCACCTGGGCCGACCGGCGTTCCGGGAAGATGATGCCATCCACCGCGGCACCGGCGGCGGAACGCAATATGGCCCCCAGGTTGTGGGGATCCGTGATGCCGTCCAGGACCAGCACCAGCGCCGAATTCCCGCGCTCCCGGATGCGGTCCAGCAGGTCAGGCATCTCCTGCAAGCGGAGGGCGGCCCCTTCTCCCAGCACCCCCTGATGCCGCACGCCTTCCGCTCGGCGGTCCAGGCTTTCCATGGGTTCCTGGTGGACCACCACGCCCGCGCTCCGGGCCGCTTCCCGCAGATTCGCGAAGCGGCCCCAGACCGTCGGCGCCATGCGCAGGACGTGGAGTTCGCCGCGGGCCAGGGCCTCCTCACAGGCATGGGGCCCCAGGAACCGCATCAGAAAATCTTTTTGAAGCCGATGGAGAAGATGTGCCCCATCCCTTCCACGCGCGTGATGGCATTGGCCCTGCGATAGCCCGCCACGTCCCAGAAACCATCCAGGTTCAGGGGATCCTGATCCTGGGCCTGCCGTAGCTGGTAGCCGAAATTCACTTCGCCGCCGGCCACCTGCCAACCGAAACCGAAGGAGAATCCAGAGCTGCGTTGTCCCCCCAACAGGGGTTCCACGTCTTCGTCCTTGCGGGATGCCTGGTCGAGGGAGAGTCCGCCCCGCACCACCCAAGTTTTTGCCAGTTTCAGCTCGCCCATGAGGCTAAGGCCCACGAAGTTGGTGAAGGGTCCGCTGGGATAGGCCACCTTCACCGCTCCGCTGGGGGTGGTCATGGAGGGCATGGAGGGAAACTCGAATTGCGTGCCCTGCGTGTAGCGCACATCCGCTTCCCAGGTGAAAACCTGGTTCACCCGCTGGCGCAAGCCGAGGACCGCCCGCGAGGGGAGGGCGATTCTATCGGTCCCCGCCACGGCGCGGCTGAGACCCACCACGGTTGAAGCGTCCAGGCCCGTCACAGGCGTGGCGTCGTGGAGATTGCCGAAGATGCGGTAGGGCTCGTCGCTGAACCGGGCCGTTTGGGTGAGGGTGCCCCGGACCGTGCTCTGGTAGGCGCCCGCGAGGGTCCACCTCGGCCCCATGGCCCAACGGAAACCCGCGGAGAACGAGGGCGCCGTGGCGCTGCCTTTCTGTGTGACCCGTTGCTCGAAAAGACCTTCCGAGGGGTTGGTGCCAGAGACCCCGGTGGTTTGATCTTTGGGGATGAGCCCTCGCAGCGAGATGCCCGAGGCCGTGTCTATTTTCACGAAGCCTGCGCCCAGGCCAATGGAGAAATTGTTGCGCAGGGCCAAGCCCAATTGCAGTTCCACCCGCTGGGCCTTGAGATCCAGTTCATCGCCCAGGAAGCGCACAGGCGTCTCATTATTCAATGTGCCGTGGCGCAGGAAAGGCGTGTCCAGTTTGAGGCCCAGCCCCACGGATTTCCCCACTTTCCAGGCGAGCCCGAAGGCCGGCAGGAACCGGTTGCGATCCGTGCTGTAGACCGTGCGCTGGTTGCTTCTTGGCGTGGTCTGGGTTGATTCCAGCTCCTCGCCCGCGGCCAGAAAGAACTGGAAACGGCCTTCCAGCGTCGGCAACAAGGCTGGGTTCAAAGCGGCCGCTTCGAGGCTTTTGCCATACGCCACGCCCGCGCCACCGCGGGAGACGCTCACCGGATCGGAGGCCGGCATGGCAAGGGTCTGGGCGCTCAGCCCTGGCGACAGCATCCCGAGCAATCCAGGTGCGATTGCAGTGGCCAAGCCTCTGCTCAGGGTGATCCATCGCGCCATACCATTGCCTCCGATTTTTTTGAGATTCCAGGATGGGGTTCCCACGGCCCTTCAATGCCGCGTTCTTCCCTCCGGTTCAATTCGATTCCTAAAGGATCACCGCTTCTTTCCGAAACACCAAGCGGCCTTCCGATCTCAAGCGCGCGGCGCCAGCTCTCAAGTGAGCGGCGCCAGCAGTTCACGGTACTTCGGCACGGGCCAGAGCTCCGCATCGCTGCTTTCCTCCAGGGTGTCGAGCACATCCCGCAGCTCATCCTGGGCCTGGCGGACCTGGTGGCCGAAGGCGACCGTGCGGGCATGGGGCGACTCAAGGGATTCCGCCAAGGCCAGCTGCTTGCGCAGAGCTTCGATGCGGTCCTGGGCCACGCCCGCGAGGTGCGCCTGGGCCTGCAAGGCGCGCTTAAGGGATTCGGGCACTTCCAGCCCCACGGAGGCGAGTTTGGCCAGGGCGCTGGCGCGGGCTCCCAGATCCGCGGTGATGGCGGGCAGCAATTGGGTTTCCGCCATCTCGCGGAGCACCTGGGCCTCGATGCCCAGCGCTTTCTGGTACTGTTCGTGGCGGATATGGGTGCGGGCTTCCAGTTCTTCAGCGGTCAGGATTCCGGACTTCGTGAAGACCACCTGGACCTTTTCCTGCTCCCAAATCGAAAGGGCTTCAACGGTGTCCTTGGCATGGGGCAGTCCGCGTTTGGCTGCTTCCTTCATCCATTCTTCCGAGTAGCCATTGCCCTCGAACCGGATGGCCTTGGTTTCCATCACCGCCTCACGCACTACGGCCTGCACGGCTGACTTCAAATCCTTGCCAGCCCCCAACTCTTTCTCAAGTCCCTCGTTCAATTCCTTCAGCGCCTCGGCCACCACGGCGTTGATGACCATCAAGGGCGTGGCGATGGCCTGGCTGGAGCCCACGGCGCGGAATTCGAACTTGTTGCCCGTGAAGGCGAAGGGAGAGGTCCGGTTGCGGTCCGTGGCATCTTTTTCGATGGTCATGAAGTTCGCGATCCCCAGGCTTTCCTTGGCGCGGGAAACCATGTCCTCGCCGGCCTCGATGGCATCCAGCACACGGTTCAGCTGCTGGCCCAGGAA
>JAJYMZ010000042.1 GCA_021786615.1 Acidobacteriota bacterium | reverse complement strand
ACTTACGGCTGCGGCCAGCGAAAAAGGGCTCGCGGTGCACCTGGACGGCGCCCGTATCTGGCATGCCGCGACTTGCCTGAACGTCACGCCCCGTGATCTTTCCGAAGGCGCCGATACGGTGAGCGCGTGCCTCAGCAAGGGCCTGGGCGCGCCCATGGGCTCGCTGCTGGCGAGCACCAAGGAGAAAATAGAAGCAGCCCGCCGCTTCCGCAAAATGCTGGGCGGCGGCATCCGCCAGGGCGGCATCATGGCCGCCGCGGGCCTGGTGGCGCTGGACTACTTGCCGCGCCTTGCGGAGGACCATGCCAAGGCCGACGGACTCGCCATCGGGCTTCGAGGGCTGGGATTCGCCTTAGAAACGCCCGAGACCAACATCCTGCTGGTACCCGTGGCCTCGGTGCCCATGGCAACGGAACGGTTGAGGGGAGTGGGTGTCCTGGTCACCAGCGTGGGTTCAGCCCTGCGCTTCATCACCCATCGCGATATCGCAGCTGGTGAAGTCCAGGAAGCCCTGACGCGGATCGCACCCTGCGCCGAGGCGATCCTCGCCGCCACTGGGGCCTGAAAGGCTGGCTCTAAGCTCCAGGGCCGATTCAACGTAGATCGAGCCGGAGGCTTGATGCCAGACACCAGCTGGAATAACGGTGGCGTGCCCCCCACGGGCCCCCGGAGACCCTGGCTCAAATGGGGGCTGGCAGGGATCGCAGTGGTGCTCGGGTTCCCCCTGCTGATGACCCTCACCTTCGGCAGCCTGGCGTTGCGCAACCGCGCCAAGCTCTGGCCTGCGGTTCGCCAGATCCATGCACGCTTGCAGACCGACGAGGGCGCCAAGGATCTCTTTTCCAAGAACCCCGCGCTCGCCAACGCCTATGTTAATGACCAGGATTTTCTGGATGTGGTCCGCGCCTGGCGATCCAAGGTCGGTGAGCTTCCCTCCCAGGAACCCTCGGAGGGTCCCAGCTATTCACGCAACTCCGACCCTGGGGGTGTGAGCGCTGCGATCCAAGGTTCCGGCGGGGCCTGGATGCGCGTGGATATCCGGGGCGGAAGACTGGCGGGGCCCGTGGAAGGCGAGGGCATCACCCGCCTCTACTTTGCCGAAGACAATAAAGGACTTCGCGAAGCGCGTCGGAAAGCCACTTCGCTGCAAGCCGGGCGGGAGCTTCGGGCCATCTGGAAGAACGATCAGCTAAGCAAAGTGGAGCTGCGTCCCGCCAATGGCCGTGGTTGAAGCCTTCTAGGCCTTTGCGTATAGCCCCGAACCACGCAGATCTTCTACGATCCCTGGAAGCATCCCCGCCACGGTTTGAATCTCATCCCTAGTGGTGTATCGGCTGAGAGAAACCCTAATGGTCCCCAATGCTAATTCCATGGGCACCCCCATGGCCCGCAACACGTGGCTGGGCTCCTTTTGGCCCGTGGTGCACGCGCTGCCTGTGGAGACGCAGACACCGCGCTCGCTGAGCTTCAACAGCAGCGCCTCGCCTTCAAGGCCCTGGAACCCCAGGAACGAGGTGTTGGGAAGGCGCGGCGCGCTGGCGCCGTGGATATGAAGGCCTTGGATGGTGGATCGGACGGCCCATTCAAATTGATCCCGCAGCTCCGCCATGGCACCCGCTAGGGGAAGATGCCCCATGGCCAGCTCACAAGCCTTGCCGAGCCCGGCGATGCCAGGCACATTCTCGGTCCCACCGCGCCGCCCGCGCTCCTGATGGCCCCCCAGCATGAAGGGCTTCAGCCTCACGCCCCGCCGGATGAACAGCACGCCGGTGCCCTTGGGACCGTGGAATTTGTGGCCGCTGAAATTCAGCAGATCAACGGGCAGCCTGGCCAGATCCAAAGGGGCCTTCCCCATGGCCTGGGTGGCATCCACGTGCAGCAGGACACCCTTTCCTTTGACCACCTGGGCCGCCTGTTCCAAAGGAAACAGGACGCCGCTTTCATTGTTGGCGGCCATGAGCGAAACCAGCGCCGTATCGGGCCGGATGGATGCTTCCAGTTCCGCCAGATCCAATCGCCCCTCGCCGTCCACGCCCAAGATCGTGATTTCCGCGCCCTGGTGTTTCAGCCAATCGCAGATCGCCATCACAGCTGGATGTTCCACCGCGCTGATGATGAAATGCCGCTTGCCGAGGGAGCCCTCGAACACACCCCGAAAAGCATGATTGATGCCCTCGGTGCCACCGCTGTTGAACAGCACCTCCGCCGGGGAGCAGCCCAGCATGGCGGTGACCTGGTCCCTGGCATGGACCACCGCGCCTTCGCTCAAGTGACCCAGCACATGGCCTGAACCCGCGTTGCCGTAACTTTCCTGTAAAAAAGGCAGCATGGCCTCCAGTACTTCAGAGGCGATCCGCGTGGTGGCGTTGTTGTCCAGGTAAATGATCATGCCTCCAGCATCCAGCAAATTGAGAACAAAATCACCGAAACTATGGGGGAACCAACGGTACCCTATAGCTTGTAGATGGGCCTTTCATCGCTTGAGCCTTAGCGATCCAACCCGGAGGAACTTCACCTTGCGACTCAGAACCACCTTTCGGCCAGTCACCCTTGCGGCCGTTCCCGTGCTCCTGCTGGCCCTCGGCTGTCAGGCTGACAAAGTAACCCACTACCGTGTACCCAAGGAAGCCGCGGCGTCCGCAGGCCTGTCCTCAGAGCCTGCGGCCCTGCCGCCCCCCGACATGGGTGAGCCTAGCGGCGACATGCCCGCACCGCCCAAGCCCACGGGCCAGGGCGCCTTGAAATGGACGCTCCCCAAAGGATGGACAGAGGGCGAAGCAGGGGGGATGCGTTTTGCGACGCTGAAGCCTCCTGTCCCCGGGAAAATCGAAGCCTCGGTAGTGGTGCTGCCCGGCCCCGCGGGCGGGGAACTCCCCAATGTCAATCGTTGGCGTGGCCAGATCGGCCTGGGTCCTCTGGATGAGCAAGCCCTGGCGACGGCCCGCAAGACGGTCCAATCGAAAGCAGGCGTGGTTTCTGTGTTCGACTTCACCAGCGAGGGCCAGACCAAGACCCGCATGGTGGCGGGCCTCATCGCCACCAGCGACGGAAACACCTGGTTCCTGAAACTCGTCGGCGATGCCGGACCCGTAGGCAAAGCCGAGCCGGACTTCATGCGTCTCATGGGGAGCATTCACCTTGACTAACAAATACCTACTCAAGGCCTGGGACTTCATTTCGTCCTTCCAGCTCACCATCGTCTCATTGGCCCTGCTCATGCTGCTGGTGCTCTTCTGCACCCTGGCCCAGGTGCCTTTGGGAACCTATGGCGCCGTCAACATGTACATGCGCAGCTTCTTCGTATGGTGGGGACCAGAGGGATCCACCTGGATCATCCCGGTCTTCCCGGGGGGAACGCTGGTGGGCCTGATCCTCACCTTGAATCTGCTGGCCTCCACCTTCAAGCGCCTTCAGCTCACCTGGGCCAAGGCCGGCCTGTGGCTGGTCCACATCGGCCTGATCCTGCTGGTATCCGCGGAATTCGTTTCAGCGGCCCTGCAGGTGGACGACCGCATGGCCATCGAACAGGGGCAGACCGTCAACTTCGTGGAAAATTCCCGTTCCATGGAACTGGCCATCGTGGACGTGACCGATCCGAACTTCGACGATGTTTTCGCGGTCCCGGCGACGCTGCTGGCGAAATCCAAGACCATCGCCCTGCCGGGCAGCCCCATCACGCTGAACGTGAAGCATTATTTCCCCAACGCCGAGCTGTCGAACCGCGGCCCCATGGATCCACCCTCCATCGCCACCATGGGCGTGGGCCCCAGCGTCAAGATCGAGGAGCGGGCCATCACTTCCAATGAAAACGAGATGAACGCCACGTCGGCTTTCATCGAACCGGTGATTTCTGGCCGCAGCTACGGTGTTTGGCTGGCTTCCATCGCCCTGGGCGCGCCCCAATCCTTCACCCATGAAGGCCACACCTACGTCATCTCCATTCGTCCCACGCGCCACTACCTGCCCTACGCCTTGACCCTCAAGAAATTCAGCCATGACGTGTACGCCGGAACCGACATCCCCAAGAATTTTTCCAGCCTCGTGCAGATCTCCAATCCATCCAAAGGAGAGGCAAGAGACGTCTTGATCTACATGAACCAGCCCCTGCGCTACGAGGGCCGGACCTTCTACCAGGCCAGCTTCGGCAAGGGCGACACCCTTTCCATCCTGCAGGTGGTGAAGAATCCCGGCTGGCTGCTGCCCTATATTTCCTGCGTCCTGGTGACCGTCGGTCTCCTGGTGCACTTCGCCATCATGTTGCGCCGTTCCCTCAAGCGACGGCAGGAGAAGGTGTCATGAAACTCACCAAACTGCTTCCCTGGATCGTCGGCGTTTCAGCTCTGGTCCTGGCTCTTTTCGCGGCCATGCCCCAGGGCAAAGTCAACGGATTCGACATCAACGGATTCGCCAAGATGCCCGTGCTTGAAGGGGGCCGCGTGAAGCCCCTGGATTCCGTGGCCCGGAATTCCCTGCTCCTGATCCGCGGGAAGCAGAGTGTCCGTTTCGAGGGCAAGACCCTCAGCGCGGACCAGTGGGTCCTGGACCTGATGTTCCGCCCCGAAGTGGCCGATCGCCAGCCCGTGTTCAGGATTGATGACCCGGATGTGCTGGGCCTCATTGGCATGAAGCAGACATCGAATGCCTACTTCTCATTTGAAACCCTGGGCCCCCACATTGATGAACTGGAGAAACAGGCCAAAGCCGCGCAGCCCATTGATGCCAAGAAGCGCACCCGCTTCCAGTCCGCGGTGGTGAATCTTTATGAGCGCATCTACCTGTATCATCGCCTCAAGAACACGTTGCAGCTGGCGGGAACGCCGGGCCTCGCGGTCCAAATTCAGGCCGTGGCGGTGCCCCAGGCGGCGGAAATGCACAGCGCCCTGGCCCAACTGGCCCTGTTCCGCATGCTCCCCCCCCTGGCGGGACAAAAGGAGGATGCCTGGCAAAGCGTCGGCGAAGCCTTGGAGGCCGGCGCCATGGGCCAGCCTCTCCATCCCGGTCTCCAGCCTCTGTCCCGCATCGCGGCGGCTTATGGCGCGCAGGACGCCGCAGCCTTCAACAGCGGAGTCACCGAATTCCAGAGTCTTGTATCCAGCCTGCGGCCCGGGGCCATGAGCCACGCGAATAACGAAATCACTTTCAATCGGGCGCAGCCCTTCTACATGGGCATGATCATCTACGTCCTGGCCTTGTTGATGATCTTCGTTTCCTGGCTCTGGAAACCGGACCTGCTGCAACCCACGGCCTTCGCCCTGCTTCTGGTGGGCGCCCTCGTGCACACCGCCGGGCTGGCCTTCCGCATCATCCTCCAGGGCCGGCCGCCGGTCACCAACCTCTACTCTTCCGCGGTCTTCGTGGGATGGGGCGCCGTGGTGCTGGGTATCATCCTGGAGCGGTTGTACAAGAAGGGCTTCGGCACCGCCGTGGCCACCGCCGCGGGATTCGGATCGCTCATCGTGGCCCAGCATCTGGCCGAGGGCGACACCATGGAAATGATGCGCGCGGTGCTGGACTCCAACTTCTGGCTCGCCACCCATGTGGTGACCATCACCATCGGCTACAGCGGCACCTTTTTGGCTGGCGCCATCGCCATCGCCTACACCCTGTGGAAGCACATCGCCCCCGACCCCGACCCTGAAACGGGGAAAGCCCTGGTGAGCATGGCCTATGGCATCATCTGCTTCTCGCTGCTGTTCAGCTTCGTGGGCACGGTGCTGGGCGGCATCTGGGCCGATCAGTCCTGGGGCCGCTTCTGGGGCTGGGATCCCAAGGAGAACGGCGCGCTGTTCATCGTGCTTTGGAACGCCATCATCCTCCATGCCCGCTGGTCCGGCATGGCGCGGGACCGGGGCATCATGACCATGGCCATCTTCGGCAACGTCATCACCAGCCTTTCCTGGTTCGGCGTGAACATGCTCGGCGTGGGCCTGCACTCTTACGGCTTCATGGATTCAGCGTTCTATGCCCTCTCCATCTTCATCGCCACCCAGCTGCTGCTCATGGGCCTCTGCATGATGCCCCGGCGCTTCCATTTCACGAAGCCCAGCGAAAAGAAAGCCTGAACGAAGAAGATTCACCACAGAGACACCGAGGACACCGAGAAGATTCTGGCCATGGCCTTTTCTCAGTGTCCTCGTTGTCTCTGCGGTGATTTTTCATCACGGCCAGGATCAATCAGCCCTCCCCGCATCAAAGGACAGCAGCGTGGGGTTCCTTCCTTGCAGGATGTCCTCCATGCGCACCTTGACACCGCTCCGGGTCTCGGGGTGCGTGAGGATGTAAAAACGATCCGCGGCGATGGCGTCGAAGACCGCGCCGGCCACCTGGTCCGGCATGATGCCGATAGCGGTGGCCTGCAAGACGGCGGTTGCGATTTTCACCGACAACGGGTCCAGGGCGCCGGGATCACTGCGCCCGGCTTCATCCCGGTTCCGCTCGGACTGGGCGATGCGGGTCTTCACCCAAGCCGGGCAGAGCACCGAAACCTTGAGCCTGGATTCCCGCAGGGCCAGGTCGTGATGCAGCACTTCTGAGAGGGCCACCACGGCATGCTTGCTCACGCTGTAGGCCGCGAAGCCCGGTGCCGCCAGCAGGCCCGCCGCCGATGCGGTGTTGACGATGCGCCCCTCCTCGCCATCGGAAAGCATGCGCGGAACGAAAGCCTGAATGCCATGGATGACGCCGTGGAGGTTCACGCCCAGCACCCAGTCCCAATCGTCCAAAGTCAATTCCCACGCAGGTTTGCAGAGCGCCACGCCCGCATTGTTCACCAGCAAGTGCACCCGGTGGAAGCGCGTGAAGGCCGCGTCCGCCAGGGCTTCAACATCATCAAAGCTGGACACGTCCGTGGGAACGCCGAGCACTTCCGCGCCCTGCCCCGTCAATTCAGCCACAGTGGCGGCGAGGCTGGCCGCGTTGATGTCCGCCAGCACGAGCTTCATGCCTGCCTGGGCGGCTCGCTGGGCGATGGCCCGGCCGATGCCTTCGGCCCCTCCGGTGATGACCGCGACTTTGTTCCTCAGATCTTCCATGGATGCTCCTTCATGCCGTCAGATACCCGCCATCCACGTTGAGGCAGGCGCCTGTGGTGTAGCTCGCGGCGTCGGACACCAGGTAGAGCACCGCCCCCGCCATCTCGTCGGGTTGGGCGATCCGATGCATGGGGATGTGTTCCAGCGCCTTCTCCAGGATCGCGGGATTGCCGGTCAGGGCCGAGGCGAACTTGGTGTCCGTGAAGCCCGGCAGCAGCGCGTTGACGCGGATCTTCAAGGGCGCGCACTCCTTGGCGAAGGCGTGGGTCATGGAGATGACCGCGGCCTTGGTGATGGAATAGATGCCCTGGAAAGGCCCCGGAATTACGCCGTTCACCGACGCCACATTCACAATGGCGCCGCCTTGTTTCATGAGTTTCGCGCCGCCCATGGACATGAAGAAGAAGCCCTGGATGTTCACGTCCAAGGTCTTCTGGAAAGCGTCCAACGGCGTGTCCAGGATAGGCCCGAAGTAGGGGTTCGCGGCGGCATTGTTCACCAGGATATCCAGCCGCCCGTGCTTGGCTTCGATGGCCTTGAAGAGGAATTCGATCTGTTCCATGTCGCCGATGTGGCAGGCCATGGCCTCCGCCGACCCGCCCCCCGACTGGATCTCCGCCACCACCGGCGCGCAGCGGTCCGCCTTGCGGCTGGACACGATGACGTGGGCGCCATGCTTGGCCAGCAGTTTCGCGATGGCCTCGCCGACGCCTCGGCTCGCCCCCGTCACCAAGGCGATCTTGCCGCTGAGATTAAAGGCCGGCTGGACCATAAGGACTCCTGAATAGTTGGGGATGCTCAAGAAAAGCTAACCACGCGGAGGGCAGCGGAGAAAAGCGGAGGGTAGCGGAGGAGAAATGCCTTAACCCAATTTTCTTGTTTTTCTCCGCGTCCCTCCGCTCCTCCGCGATCCTCCGCGTAGTGTTTTTTTAAGGTTTCGACACCTCGATCATTTTCAAGCAGCGCTGTTCGAGGTAATTGGTGACGTGGATGAAGCCCTTAAAGGCCTGGTTCGTGGTCTGGCCATGGTGGTAGCGGTAGTAGATCTGCTGCACGATCACGGCCAGGCGGAACAAGCCGTAGATGAGGTAGAAGGTGATGTCGTCCACCTGCCGCCCGGTGCGGGAGGCGTAGTAGTCAATGGCTTCCCGGCGCGTGAGCATACCCGGCAGATGCGTGGGCTGGCGTCGCATGCGCTGATAAGTCTCGTCGTCGTCCGCCTGGACCCAGTAGGCCAGCGAGTTCCCGAGATCCATCAAGGGATCGCCCAGGGTCGCCATCTCCCAGTCCAGCACGCCGATGACGTTCATGGGATTCGCAGGATCCAGCACCACATTGTCGAAGCGGAAATCGTTGTGGATCACGCAGGTGGCGCTGTCCTTCAGCGGCATGTTCGCCGTGAGCCAGACCATCACGCCCTCGAAATCCACCGCATTCTCCGTGCGCGCCTTGCGGTAGCGGTCGCTCCAGCCTTCAATCTGCCGCTGCACGTAGCCTTCACCTCGGCCCAGGGATTCCAGCCCCGCGGCTTTCCAATCCACCTGATGCAGCTCGATGAGCTTGTCGAGAACATTGAGGCAGAGCTGCCGCGTATCACTGGCGCTCAGGTCCAATCCTTGGGGCAGATCCTGTCGCGGGATGAGCCCCCGGATGCGCTCCATCACATAGAACTCACTGCCCAAAATCGTGGCATCGCCGCAATAAGCCAGCACTTCTGGAACGTAGAGATAGTGGGGTCTCAGCGCCGCCATGATGCGCGCCTCCCGCCCCATGTCGTGGGCGCTCTTGGCCTTGTGCCCGAAAGGCGGCCGCCGAAGCACCAGCTCGCGGTTGTCGTAACAAACCAGGTAGGTCAGATTCGACGCTCCACCAGGAAATTGGCTGATGGCGGGCATCCCCAGCAGGTCCGGATCCATGTTTTTTAAGAATTCATCCACAGCCAGGATGTCCAGTTCCTCGCCGGGGC
>JAJYMZ010000062.1 GCA_021786615.1 Acidobacteriota bacterium | reverse complement strand
CCCTGAAAACCGGTTGGCCCATGCGGAGCGGAAGGAGTATTACTTTCCTTTCAGGGCGGCGGCCGACTTGGAATCTGTGTCATCAGTGGAATCTGTGGATTCATTCGCGTGAATTCGCGTCATTCGCGGTTAATTGGCTGGCTCGGAATGCATGGCTCTCTTACCTACAAGCTCCCCCGCGGGTTGGGTCACAATGGAAGCATGACCGCCGACGCGCTTGATCTTCCCTTCACCTACGTGGACACCCCCGAGAAACTCGCGGAAGCGTTGCCTCAGTGGTTCGCCGCAGGGCTCCTGGGCGTGGACATCGAGTGCAGCCTGACGGGCAATCACCATTGCGTGCTGGCCCTTCTGCAGATCGCCACCCACGACCAGGTGTGGCTGGTGGATCCGCTGCCCTTGGCGGACCTCATGAAACCCGCCCTCCAGGCGCTGAAGGAAATCCCGTGGATCGTCCATGACTTCAGCGGCGATGGCATCGTCTTCAAACGCATCTACGACGTGGTGCCCGACTCGGTGCTGGACACCATGCTGCTTTCAAAAGCGCTGGGCTATCCGTTGCCGGGCCTCAAGACCATGGCCAAGCTCAAGCTCGGGCTGAACATCCCCAAAGAGGAACAGGATTCCAACTGGATGATGCGGCCCTTGCGGGATACCCAGCTGCTGTACGGAGCCCGGGACGCGGCGCTGATGCTGCCCCTGCTGCGGGCGCTGGCGATGGAAGCGGAGGAGCGGCGGGATGATCCCGCCGTGGCTCAGAGGCTGGCTCATCTGCCCATGGAGATGCGCGGCATTTTTCGCCGCATCCATGCCTACCAGCCGCCAACCGTGGACAACCTGGTGGAGAAGATCAGGGCCATGGGACTTGGGCAGCGGGCGGAAGAAAAGGCCGCCGCGCTGCTGGAGCTGCGCCACAAGTGGGGCAATGAGGGCGATGTGGCCGCCGTGATGGAGATGGGCATGCGCTGGATCCTGGCGCGCATCCAGAACCCGCCCACCTCGCGGGAGGCCCTGGAGCGCACCATCCCCAATCCGCGCTTCCGCCGCAAACGCTTGGAAGCCTTGTGGGACATCCTGGCCGAAGAGCAGATCACGGTGCACTTGGAGGAATGAGATCGGCTATGAGCTATGAGCCATGAGCTGAGAAGAGCTAATGAGAGTGCGGCCGAAGGCCGCACTCCTTATAGCTCATGGCTCATGGCTCGCAGCCGTTTTAACAGCCCCACGCATTCCACGTGAGGGGTCAGCGGGAAGAGGTCCAGCACCGCCAGATCCACGAGTTTCCAGGCGGGACTGAGGCGTTGGATGTCGCGGCAGAAGGCGGCGCCGTCGCAACCCACCAGGACCATGGTCTCGGCCATGGCCGACATGAGTTTCGCGGCGACCTCGGGCTCCAGGCCCGCGCGGGGCGGGTCCAGCAGGATCAAGTCCTCAGGCGCGCCGAGGTTCTCCGGTAGCCACTTACCCACGTCTGACGCGATGCACTCCGAGGCCAGCGCCATTGGATCAAGGTTTTTCTTGGCCCATTCCACGGCGGCGATGTCGTATTCCACCAGTACGCGGCGCTGGAAGCGATTCCCCAGCAGGGCCGAGAAAAGGCCCACGCCGCCATAGAGATCGTAGAGCGTGGCGCCCTTAAGATCCCAGTCTTCCAGCACCGCGCGGAAGGCAGCCACGGCCCATGGCGGGCTCACCTGGAAGAATCCGCCCGCGCGGTGCCGCAGCGTGAAGTCTTGAAAGGTTTCGATCATCTCCGCATCGTCGCGATGCCATCCATCGGGTTCCAGCAGCCACACACCTTTTTTCTCGTCCAGGGCCACGACGCGGCCTGCGGGCGTGCCGGTGGCCAGTTCCCACCGCTGGGGGCGCTGGGGCAGAAGCTTTCCCTGGATGGCTTCCTGGAGGCGCGGAATCGCCGCGGAGAGATCATCCGCCGCGATGGGGCAGCCTGCCACGGGCACGAGTTGATGGCTGCCTCGAGCGTGATAGCCCAGGGCCTTCCCATCCCAATGCAGCTGGATGCGGTGGCGCCGGGCGTCCGCGGGGGCCGGCAGGTAGCGCCAGTTGGTGATTTCCGGAAGCTGCCGGTGGAGCAGATCCGCGGCCATGGTTTTCTTCAATTCGGCCGCGGCCTCGCCCGCCTCCCACAGATCGCATCCGCCGCAGGTGGCTGCCACCGGGCATCCGGCAGGCACCCGCCGCGGGTCCTTTTTAATCCAGCGGATGACTTTGCCTTCGCCATGGCGGGCTTTCCAGTGGACTTCGGCCTCGACTTCCTCGCCCGGGAAAAGGGCCAAGGGAGATCCCAGCAACAGCAGCCGCCCATCTTCAGAACGGGCCAGGCCCTTGCCGCCCCAGGCCAATCTTGCGATTTCGCCGCGCCAAAGTTCGACCGGGCGCATGGGCTTCCGGTATTCTGTGAGTCCTCTACCGGACCCGTGTCTCGTGCGCTTCACTGTCGCCCTGCCCCCAGAGCACCGTAACACTCTCCAGGACCGCCTGGGCAGGGAGTTGCGCGCGGCGATGGAATGGAAGGACGAAGGTCCCGCGGACGTGGTGGTGGGCACCAAGGGAGTTGGCGCGCTGGCTCAATGCGCCCAATGGCCCGGGGAGGAAGGCGCCCTGGCGCTCATCCAGGCCGGCTACGAGCGCATCCGGGATCGCGCCCGCATGGGCCGCCTGAACGAGGTGGGCCGAGCCCTGGTGTCGGAACAGCACCTGGACAAGCTGCTGGATCTGATCCTCACCCAAGGCCGCGAGCTGCTGCGGGCCGAAGCGGGGTCGCTCTACCTGACGGATGACGAGGGCAAGGAATTGATTTTCGCCCACACGCAAAACGCAACCTTGGATCTGCCCTACCACCGCTTCCGGATGCCCATCTCAACCACTACCCTCGCGGGTTTCGTGGCGGCCACCGGCGAGTCCCTGAACATCCCGGACGTCTATGCGATCCCCGCCGACGAGCCCTACAGTTTCTCGGACTCCTTCGACCGGCAGAGCGGCTATCACACCCAAAGCATGCTGGTGGTGCCCATGACGGACAACGAGGGCAAGGTCCTCGGCGTGTTGCAGTTCATCAATCGTGTGTGGGAAGAAGGGGAGAGGCGGGGCGTGGTGCCCTTCCAGCTGGAACATCAGAACCTGGCGCAAAGCCTCGCGGGCCAGGCGGGCGTCGCGGTGAAGAACGCGGCGCTGAGGCAGGAGATCGAGCTGCTCTTCGAAGGCTTCGTCAACGCTTCCGTGACCGCCATTGAAAGCCGCGATCCCGTGACCTCGGGCCATTCGGGCCGCGTGGCCGACCTGACGGTGGGACTGGCGGAGGCCATCAACAGCACTCCCAACGGGCCCTATGGCGAGACCTTCTTCACGGAGCGGCAGCTGAGGGAGATCCGCTACGCCAGCCTGCTGCACGATTTCGGCAAGGTCGGCGTCCGCGAGCAGGTGCTGGTGAAAGCCAAGAAACTCGACCCCATGAAACTTGAGTTGATTCTTCAGCGCCTGCGCCAGCGGGATCTGGAACAGGCGCTGGCGCTGCTTTCCGAGGCATGGAAGGGCGGGGAGCAGTTCAGCCCCGCCACCTGGGAGGGCATCATCCGGGATCGCCAGGCCGAGACCGACCGGCTCATCGCCCTGGTGCGGCAAAGCGACATGCCCACGGTGCTGCCCCAGGAAGTCGCCGATGGCCTGGGCCTGGTGGGAGAACTGGAATACACCCACTGGAGCGGCGAGCGGAAGCCCCTGGTGGAACGGGCGGATCTCAACTGCCTGCGCATCCGCAAAGGCTCCCTTTCGGATTCCGAGCGGCTGGAGATCGAGAGCCACGTCACCCACACCTTCCGCTTCCTGAGGCAGATTCCATGGACGCGGGATCTTCAAGCCGTGCCGGACATCGCCTATGCCCACCATGAAAAACTGGGCGGCAAGGGGTATCCCCGCGGACTTCAGGCCCCGGCCATCTCCGTGCAGAGCCGCGCCATGACCATCAGCGATATTTTCGACGCGCTCACCGCCCAGGACCGCCCCTACAAGCTGGCGGTGCCCGTGGCAAAAAGCCTCAACATCCTCAACGAAGAAGCCAGTGATGGCAATGTGGACCGCGTCCTGCTGGATCTCTTCATCGAAGCAAAAATCTTTGAGCGAACCACGAAAACATGAGCCTCCGCACCGTCCTGGCCTCTGATCTCAATCCCATCCAGACCAATGCCTGGCTGGTGGGCAGCATCGCGCCGCGGCCCATCGCCTTCGCCTCGACGGTCAATGTTGAGGGAGTGCGCAATCTCGCGCCGTTTTCCTTCTTCAATGCCTTCGGCTCCCATCCGCCCATGCTGGCTTTCGCGCCCAACCGTCGGGGCCGCGACGGCACCACCAAGCACACCTATCAGAATGTGGTGGCCACCCGCGAATTCGTCATCGCCACCGTGAGCCACGCCATGGTGCAGCAGATGAACGTGGCCTCCGCCGAATATGCGGAGGGCGTGGATGAATTCCTGAAATCCGGCTTCACGCCCCTGTCCGCGACCTTCGTGAAGCCTGCGCTAGTGGCGGAATCACCGGTTCAAATGGAATGCCGGCTTCATCAGGTCGTGGAACTGGGCAGCGGGCCCGGGTCCGGCCTCATGCTCATCGGCGAGATCCTGTGCTTCCACGCGAACGAGGACGTGCTCACCAACGATCTCCCCGACACCCGGCTGCTCGATCTCGTGGGCCGCAACGGCGGCGCCTTCTACACCCGCGCCTTCGGCGGCGCGCTGTTCGAGGTCGCCAAACCCGCGGGGAAACCCATCGGCTACGACCAGCTGCCCGAGGCTCTGAAAAACAGCCGCATCCTCACAGGCAATGATCTGGGACAACTCGCCAACACGGCTGAATTGCCCGATCTGAGTTCCATGGAATCCCGCCCTGGCGATCCAGCGGATCTCCCTGGAATGGAAGCGGCGATCCACCACGCCCTTGAGCGCAAGGACCCGTCAGAGGCCTGGCGGCTGGTGGGATTGCGGCTGCGGGTCTGATCAATCCGGGGACGCCGCCGCGGCATCCTCGCCGAAGCTCTTCGTGTGCACAATGCGCTGGGGGATGGGGCTGGCGATGCCTTCTTCGCGGAAGCGTTCGATGATGCGCTTGCGCAGCAGGCGGGCCACTTCGAACTGTTTCCCAGGCGCGCTCTTGGTGAGGGTGCGGATGCTGCAGCCATCCTTGCCGAAAGACTCCACGCCCCGCACGTCAGTGGGCTCAAGAACCAGCTCGGGCCTGGCCTTGCGCAACTCCGCGCCGATCACTTCCAGCAGCGTGAAGATGCGGTCCAGGTCCACGTCGTAGCCCACCTCCACGTCCACCAGGGCTTTGGAAAATTCCTTGCTGAGCACGATCACCCGGTTGATGGAGCCGTTGGGAACGTAATGAGCGCGGCCCTCCACGTCCCGTAGCTGCGTCACGCGCAGGGTCATGCGTTCCACGGTGCCCACGTGTTTCTCGTCAATGCTGATGAGATCGCCGACGCCGAACTGGTCCTCCATGAGCAGGAAGAACCCCGAGATCACGTCCTTCACCAGCGACTGGGCGCCGAAGCCCAGCGCCACGCCGGCGATGCCCGCCCCCGCGATGAGGGGCGCGATGTTGATGCCGAATTCCTGCAGGATCATCAGCAGCAGAAAGACCAGCACGAGGACCCGGGCCGCGTTGTTCAGCACCGCCGAAAGGGTCTCGGCGCGGCGTTCGGCTTCAGTCGTGGTGCTGTCATCCCCATCGTCCACCGCGCGGCGCACGGCGCGGGCCACGATGTTTACCGCGAACAGGATCAACCCGCAGGTGAGCAGCACCAGGCTCAGGTGCTGGAGCTTGGCCCAGCCCGATTGCTCCAGCCACTTGGAGAAGGGTTGCAGCAGGGACAGGATCGCGAAAAACATGAAGCTCCGGACTCGGCGTCATGCCGATGCTTCATTGTCCCTCAGAAACGAACACCCACGGAAAGCGTGAGATTCGTCGCATCCCGCTGAGTGGGCTTTCCGTTCAAGGGCGAATCCAACAGGCGAACACCATCCACGCCGTTGTAACGCCATTGCTGCACCTTCCCTTCGATGAAGACATGGGATCGCCCCTGGTAGCCGAGACCCAGGCTTACATAGGGTGTGTCCGCGGCGGGCCAGGTGGCGATGTTTTGCGTGGACTCATGGTTCTGGCTATCCACATTCCGATGCTCCAGGTAGAGCCGGGCCCTTTGGATGCCGCCACCGCCCAGGAAGTACGCACCATAACCGCTGTCTTCGGTGTAAACGATCAAGTCCGCGCCAAGTGTGTAGCTGCGCAACACCATTTGATCCTCGCTGTAGCCAAGATCAAACATCGAGGCGAAGGCCCTTTCCCAAAGGTTGCGGTCATTCACACGGTAACCGGTCCAGGCGAAGCTGCCACGCACCGCCAGCCGCGAGGCCAGCGGCTGCTGGATGCCCACGCTGAACCCGAACCCCAGCTTGCCACCCACATCCGTGGAAAGCGTGCCCAGGGGTGCGGCCGTATGCACCGCGATGATCCCTCTCGCGGATCGCCCTTCCTGGGCGCACATGGGCACAGAAAAAAGCATAGTGAGCAACACAAGGCTTCGGTGGATTCTCATCATTTCTCCCAAGGGTGAAGCAAGCATCAAAGCAGGATCTAGGCCATGATGCGGGTGATTCGATGGTTGGGTGTGCAGAGTATTTTGGGCGTACCATGAGGGCCGAAGGACTGCGCCATGGGACTCCCGCTCCCCCGACATCCAGATTCCACCTACGCTGACTACGTTCAGTGGGAGGGACGCTGGGAACTCATCCATGGCGAGGCGTACGCCATGACTCCCGGGCCAAGCCTGGAGCACCAGCGCCTCTCGATGCGATTGGAAAGTGCGATCGAGGATGGTCTTGAGGCCACCAAGAAGAAGGCTGGCGGCGGGGAATGCGAGATGTTTCATGCGCCCTTGGATGTCATCCTGGCGGAGGACACGGTGGTGCAGCCGGACATCGTGGTGGTGTGCGATCCGGCGAAGAAAACCCCGCGCGGCATCGAGGGCGCCCCTGATCTCGTGGTGGAAATCCTGAGCCCCAGCACGGCTCAACGGGACCTCAAAGACAAGCGATGGCTTTATGAGGCGCATGGTGTGGCCGAATACCTCATCGTGGACCCGGAGGATGGCAGTGGCGAACTCTGGCGGCTCCAGGAGGGCCGCTACCGGGAGCCGCTGCGCGTGGCCAAAGGCGACGTCGTGAAATTGCTGGGTGGCGGATTGGAAATCGCCTGGTGATCTGACCAGGACCTGATTTTCGCTTGGCGATTGAAACGCGAGACCCAGAATATATGCCAAACTCTCGACTCTCGACTCTCGACTCTCGACTTGAGACTTGAGACTTGGGACCCAGGCCTATTTCCAGCTGGCCCAGTAATCCCGATTCTCCACCAGTTCCGCGGCGGCGGTGGCCTTCAGCGGGCGGTAGGTGTCCACCATGACCGCCACTTCGTCCGTGTGGTCTTTGGTGCGGCTCAAGGGGATGGCCTTGGGATGCGGCCCGTGATGGATGCCCTGGGGATGCCAGGTGACCATGCCCTGGCCGATGCCGTCGCGGCTGAAGAAATGGCCATCGGAATAGAAAAGGACTTCGTCGTAGTCAATATTCCGGTGGTAGAAGGGCACCCGCATGGCGCCTTCCTCCTCTTCGAAAGGACGGGGCAGGAATGAACAGATGACGAAATTCTGCGCCATGAACGTGGTGTGCACGCTGGGCGGCAAATGGTAGCGGTGGCTCATGACGGGCCGGATGTCCTTCACGTTGATGCGCCACACGGAGAGATCGCCCTTCCAGCCCACCGCGTCCAGCGGATTGAAGGGGTAGAACACCTTCGTGATCTGGTTCTCGCGCTTGATGTGGACGCCCCATTCGCGGCCCTCTCCCGCGATGTAATCCGCCAATTCCGGCGTGTCTATCATGGCGGGATCGAAGAGCGCGTTGGGGCCCAGCATGCCCCGGTCCGGCACCGTGATTTCGCTGAAGGACTCGATCAGCAGGTAGCGCTGCACCTCGTCGTGGGGGATGAACCTATAGGTTGTGCCCCGGGGAATGACGAGGTAATCGCCCTTCTCGTAGTCCAGGTTTCCGAAGTCGCTTTCGAACTTTCCGCCGCCGGTCTGGATGTAGTAGACATCATCGCCATCCGCGTTGCGGTAGAAAAAATCCATGGGTTCCGGAGCGACATAGTGCAGCGCCACATCCGCGTTATGCAGGATGCAGACCGGGGCGAAAGCGGGCTCGCGGGAGCCGAACATGCATTCCAGCAACGCCCCCGCCCGGGCCTGCTGCAGGAGGGCGTCGCCTTCCACGGCGGGGTCCACTGGGAAGATCTTATTCAGGTCGTAGCTGTGGGGTTTGAGCGGGCCCTCGATGCGCGTCCAGGCCGTGGGCGGATGCAGGCGGTAGAGGTGGGTGGTCTTGCCGAAAAATCCCTGCCTGGCGTGCTCTTCCTCGAAAGTGCCTTCAGGCAGGTCCACATGGGCCTGCCGCGAGTGGCGGCCCTTGCGGAGCGGAAACAGCGGCGTCTCGTTGGAAATTTTCATGGCTGTCCTCCAGGTCCATCGTAAAGCGCTTTAAGGGCAAGGAGCGACCGAGATGCACTAGATTCCGGCAATCTTGGCACGGAGGGGCCGCGGCCGCTTGCCAAGGTCGAATGCCCCCTTGACCGCTAGTAGATCGAAAGATTCAGGACGCCAGTCATCGAGCCATTCCAGCAGTTCTGGGTCGGCCTTTGAAGGGTGCTTCAGTGCCTTCACGCAGTTGCGGTAGCCGCTGATCCCGCCACAATCCTCCGGTGGGAAGGCGCGCTTCCCCTCCAACAGCCGCCGGGTGAAGTGTTCGGTCGATTCAACGAGGCCGAGCATTTCCACGTCATGGACCCACATGTCCCCGAAGTCGTAGATATAGCCGCAGATTCCATCGGCCGGGAAGTAGGACTTCAGCTTCACTTTGGCTGCCGAAGGGGACTCGCCACCATTGTCGTGGGGTGAGCTTGCGAGGCGTTTGTTCCCAAGTCCGATGACTT
>JAJYMZ010000045.1 GCA_021786615.1 Acidobacteriota bacterium | reverse complement strand
GCTCATCCACCTCGATGTCGAACACATCAATGTCCGCGAAGCGCTTGAAGAGGACGCCCTTCCCTTCCATGACCGGCTTGCCCGCCAGGGCGCCGATGTTCCCCAGTCCAAGCACGGCGGTGCCGTTGGAAATGACCGCCACCAGATTCCCCTTGGCCGTGTACTTATAGGCATCTTCTGGGTTCTGCTCGATCTCCAGGCAGGGCACCGCCACGCCCGGTGTGTAGGCCAGACCCAGATCCCGTGCCGTGCTGGTGGGCTTGGTGGGAACCACCTCGATCTTGCCTCGCCGTCCCTGGGAGTGGTAATCAAGGGCTTCCTGTTTCCGCATCATGGGTACTCCCTATCAGAAAAAAAGCAGTCTGCCGGTTGGCACTGCTCAATCACTCAACTGCTCAAGGCGGATCAGCTCGCCCGCTCCATGGTGAGCTGCATTCTGCGCGCTTCCTTCTGGGTGGTCCTGAAGGCCCAGGCCGCCCCCGTCGCGCCCGTGGTGGCTCCGACAACGGTAAGCAACAGGATGCTTCGCCATGAAAAGAATCCTTCGCGCGCAAGATTCACCAGGAACGGGGAAAGGCCACCCCAGCCCCGGGAAACGGGAAGCCAGGCCGCGAAGAGCCCGGCAAGGGCGAGACCACTGCCTGCAAGACCAAGCATCGCTCCTTCCAGAATGAGAGGACGGCGGATGAATGCTTCGGTCGCACCCACCAGCCGCATGATGGAAATTTCATCATTGCGCGCCTGGACTGTCATCTGGATCACATTTCCCGTGGCGAATCCCGCGGCCACCAGCAGCAGGAAGCCCAAGGTGGAAAAGGCGTTCCGCAGCACGCGGGCATTGCGCTGCAGCGCTTCCAGCCGCTCCTGGTCCACCACCACATCCCCCACGCCCGGAATGTCCTTCAGGCTTTCTCCCACCGCCAGAGCTTTTTTCCCGGAAAGCAGGTCCGGGCGGAGCGTCAATTCCAGTGTTTCGGGCAGCGCCTCCTCACCGAGGCTTTGCAGCATGAGCCCTGCCTCGCGGGTGGTGGCCAGGAAGCCCTTGGTGTTTTCACTGGAAGAGATCCTCCGCACTGAAACGAACCGGGGATCCAGCTTCAGCCTGGCTTCGGCTTCATCCAGATGTGCCCCCTCGGGGGCGTACAGGGTGATCTTGGCCATGGATTCCAGACGGTCCACCCAGCGGTCCAGCCCCTCCACCAGCAACAATCCACCCCCCGCCAGCAGCAGTCCCGAACCCAGCGTGATCACCGCCAGCGCGTGTTGCCCCCGATGCCGCAGGATGTCGCGCAGCACATCCCGGAACAGCAGGGCCAGCAACCGGGCCTGGAGCATCAATTATTCCCGTCAAAGGCGATGCCCTTGAAGAGCGCCGCCGTGATGTTCTTGATCTTCCCCACGGTCCCGGGATCCCGAGGAAGTTTCCAGATCTGGATCACGTTGGAAGGTTGCTCACTGCTGGAATTGAGCGCCGCCAGCCATTCCTTGTTGCCGGGGTGGGCCAGCACCCGGAGGCTCCCCTGGTCCGCGGCTGTCCCCAAGGTGAACTTGGGCGCCTGGTCGTATCCTCCCCCGTTGAACTGCCCCACTTCGAAAGCCAGCACTGGGATCCCGCTGGAAAAAGCATCCGCGTTGTGGCGCGCCACGAAAACCAGGTTGTTGCCCGTGTCCAGAGCCAAGGTCCCGTATTTTTTCAGGGTGGTTTTCGTGCCCACCAGCACCGAAGTGTTGGTCGAGAATCCAGAGGAAGTGCCCTTTCTCAGCCTGGGACCGCTGATCTGATCAATGCCGATGGCATTGCCGGAATCAAAGTAGGCGAATACCTGGCCGCCAAATCCCGCCGCGACCCCGGAGCAGGCCGTGTCACCTGCCACCGTGATGGAATTGCTGGCGGCCACGACGCTGTCCTGTGGTTGGTTGGCGGCGTTGGACACCACCCATATGCGGGTGTCGCCGCTGTCGTTCTTCTCGGTCACGAAGAGGGTTCGGGTGGCCGAATCAATGGCCGTCTGGCCGAATTTCCCGGAGGCCAGCCGGTCGCTGCTGCTCCCCAGGGTGAACGTGGCCACGTCCGGGCTGTTGGAAGGAATGGCACCGCTTTTACCGCGAATGTTGTTCACCCGCACCACGACTCCGGTGGTCTCATTCACGAGATAGAGCTGGTTGTTGCTGGAATCCAGACAAAGGCCGCCCCAGGCGAGGTTGTCCATCTTGTTCGTGAAGACGCTGCTAGTGACGGTTTTCAGCGTGATGGGGCTGTCGCTGTCGTAGAAAGCGCTCGCATCCCATTCGATGAGTTGATGGGCGCTGTTGTCATAGGCATAGAGCACCGTGCCGCCCGTGGTTCCACCACTGGGCACATCCACGCATCCCATTTCCAGGAAGGCAACTGCCAGCAGAGCCCCCACAAGGCTCAAGATTCCACGATGGCGCATAGGATTCCCTCTTATTTGCTCGCGAAGAGCGCCTTCAGTTGTGCGTTCAGGGACTTCACAAGTTCCGCGTCCGCGCCAGCATCCACCGCGGCGCGGGAGACACCAAGAGCCATTTCCTTCACGGCATCGGGGCCGCCCCCGCTCAACAGCGATTGGGTCGCCTTGGCCTGGAGGCGGTTCACCATTTCATGAAACTCCACCGGGAGCACCTGTTTGGCGGTGACGGAAATCCGCTGGGTGAACGCGGTGTATTTCGCCATTCTCACCGGATCCATGACCGGGGCGGGCACCGTCACCGACACCGTAGGATGATGGGGCGCAGATGGTTCCACGGCAGGTTTGGACGCTATGGCGCTCGGGAAGGCACCAGAGTCCTCGGCGAGGGGGAAACCCTGGGGCGCCTCGTGCTTGGGGGATTCGGCGGCGGCTGGAACCGACTGGGTGATGGGTTCCGGCTGGGACGCCGGCACATCAATGAGAGGCCTTTTGCCGGAGCGCACGCCTTTTAGGGTGATGTGGCCAGCCATGGCCAGGCCATAGAGATCCTTGGCCACAGTGAGCACGGGCTTCTGGGTGACCTCGGCCAATTCCGCGACGGAATACCATCCCGTCACGATGCCCAGGAGCTTGGCTTCCCGCGGGTTCACGCCGGATGGGGTCTCGCCTGGAAGGAGCGTCGAAATTGGATAAAGATCAAGGGAGGTGATTTTCTGGCTGATGACCCGCCACTCATCCATGCGGCGGCCCATCTCCATCAGGATCGAAGCATTGGGCTTCGTGATGGTGGGGGAGATGTTCTGGTCCCCTTCCTCGAAGGTGTAGCTGCCATCGAGCCAAAGGGCTACTTCGTAGAAGGCATCCAGTCCCTCTGTGGTGCTGCTCACGGCGTGAACGATGCGGCCATCCTTGAGATAGATCTTGGCCCGGCGTGAATCGTCCACCACGTTGAAACACCCGGTTTTGGAACCCTGACTCACCAACTGGATGATGTCGGGCAATGGTGCTTCGCGCATGGACCCTTGAATGAGACCCTGGGACATCGAAGTATTCCTCTCAAGCTTTAAATGATCGCTGTGTCCTAGAATCCTAGCATGAGCCACCACAGCTCGACCAACCACTGCTGCGAATCAATTTTTAAAGAACCGAGGCATCCATGAACGGCCCTTTTGCTCCGATTGATGAGGCCATTGCTGAAATCCGCCAGGGAAGGATGGTCATCGTGGTGGATGACGAGGATCGGGAAAACGAGGGAGATCTGACCCTGGCCGCTGAACACGTGAGCCCCGAAGCCATCGCTTTCATGGCCACCCATGGGCGCGGCCTGATCTGTGCCGCCCTGGAAGGCGAGACCTTGGATCGCCTCCAGATTCCCCTCATGGTGAGGGACAACACCAGCCCCTTTGAAACAGCCTTCTGCGTTTCAGTGGAAGCCCGGCAGGGGACCAGCACGGGCATCAGCGCCCAAGACCGGGCCCGGACCATCCAGGCCCTCATCGCGCCTGACGCCAAGCCTTCGGATTTTGTGAAACCTGGCCATGTGTTCCCGCTCCGGGCCAGACCTGGCGGAGTGCTCACCCGCACGGGCCAGACCGAGGCCTCCGTTGATCTGGCGCGGATCGCGGGGCTCCACCCCAGCGGCGTCATCTGCGAAATCATGAAGGACGACGGGACCATGGCCCGTGTGCCGGACCTCATCCCCTTCTGCGAGAAGCACGGTCTCCTCATGGTGACCGTGGCGGATCTGGTGGCCTATCGCCTCCGCATTGACCCCATCGTGAAAGAAGTGGAGGTGCATGAATCCAACACCGCCTGGGGACCCTTGCGGATCCACCGGTTCGCCAGCCTGCTGGACGGTGGCAGTCACTTGGCTTTTGCCATGGGGGAGCTTTCTGGTCCGCCGCCCCTGGTGCGGGTCCATCTCGAATCCCTTCCCGATGATCTTCAAGGCTTCGGGACGGAAGGTTCCTGCCCCTTCCAGGCGGCCATGAAGGCCATCCAGGCCGAAGGCCGCGGGGTCCTGGTCTACCTTCGCCGCCACGCCTCCACCAAGGGTGTGCAGGATGAATCGCCTTCAACCTTGTCAGGACCGGCCATTCCCAGTGACCGGGATGTGGGTGTGGGCGCCCAGATCCTGCGTCAGCTGGGCATCCGCGAAATGCGGCTCCTCAGCAGGCACGAAACCAAGTACATTGGGCTCCGAGGCTTTGGACTTGATGTGGCCTCTACCATACCTTTCCATCCATGAATCTGGCGCCATGGCGCCAAGATGATCGGTGAGCAATGTGATCAACACAGCCTTCCTGACCCAATCGCCCCTCTTCAGAAACCTGGATGAGACCGAGCGCGCCCAGATCCTCATCATCGGGCAGGTCAAATCATACAAAGGCAATGATTATATTTTCAGGGAAGGGGATCCCGGTGACGGGCTCTACATCGTCGTGAAGGGCTCCGTGCGCATCTCCAAAAGCAGCCCCACTGGGGAAGAAGCCCTGACGGTCCTGGAGCCCCATGCATTTTTTGGCGAGATGGCCCTCATTGATTTCTCGGCGCGGGCCGCCGACGCCATCGCCCACGAAGGCACAGAGTTGTTTTTCATCCCCCTCAAGGATTTGCGGAACCTCATCGAAACCCATCATCACTTGGCCCTCAAGGTGCTCTATGCCCTCTGCGAGGTGCTGGCCCAGCGCTTGCGGGAAACCAATGAGCGCTACATGAGCATTTTCACCATCGCCCAATGGGGAAGCGCCCCGCCTCCCGAAGGATTGTTGCCCGTGCCCTGAGTCACGAAATCTGAATGCAGCCAGACCCGAGGTTCCCAAAGCCTTGGTATTCTCTAGACCGTGCCTTGGATCGAAGTGTCCCCTCCCGCGACCCAGCGCCAAACCATGAAGGAGTCCCATGTCTGACCTCGTTGCCCACATTACTGACGCCCAGTTCCCGGAAACCGTGAAGGAAGGGGTGACCCTGGTGGATTTCTGGGCTCCCTGGTGCGGTCCCTGCAAGATGATCGCCCCCATCCTGGATGAGCTCGCGGGAGAAATGACCGGCAAGGCCAAATTCGTTAAGATGAACGTGGACGAGAATCCCGAGATCGCTGGGCAGTACGGCATCATGTCCATCCCCACCCTGATCCTGTTCAAGAACGGCAAGCCCGAAGGCAAGATCGTGGGCGGCCAGCCCAAACCCCAGATCAAAGCCTTCATCGAGGGCGCGCTGTAGAACGATGCGCTATGAGCCATGAGGTAGGAGCTAACTTGGCGCGCCTTCGGCGCCCCCACTCAAGGCTCATAGCTGTTGGCTCATGGCTGGTAGCTTAGGCCCAGGTCAGGGCTTCTTCTTCAGCACCAGGCGGATCTGATTTCCGGTTTCATTGAAAGTGACCTCGTCCATGACCATCTGGATCATGGCCAGGCCCCGGCCGGTCAGTCTGTGCAAGGAGTCTTCAGCGGCATAGGCCACCCGGGAGGTGTCGAATCCGGGCCCCTGGTCCGTGATGGTCACCGCGAAAATCTCGGGAGTGGATTCCATCAGCACATCCACGGTCCTGGAAGCGAAATGTTCATCCGACAGCCGCTTCAGCCGTAAAGTCGTGTAGGGGTCCGTTTCGCTGAACATATCGCTTTTCATGGACGAATCCAGCTCCAGATTGCCATGTTCCAGCGCGTTCACCAGGGCCTCGTGGAAGGCCATGGAGATGACATCCACATTGGTGGGCGAGGCGAAGCCCATGGGCACCAGCCGGTCCGTGAGATGGCGGATGATGCTGCCGATATCCAATTCATCAGAACGGAAGGAGAAATGCCGTGTCTCTTTCTGCAGGCCTTTCAATCCGTCCTGGGCCAGCCGGAAGTCACGGTGCATCTCCACCAGGTGGAACACATTCTTCACCAGCTCTTTCAGGGCAAGCGGTTTCTGGAACAGATTGGCCGCGCCCATGCGCATGGCCCGCACAGCGTATTCCAGTGAGGCCTGGCCGGTCATGAGCACCACCGGCAGATTGGCCTGGATGTCCTTCACACGAAGCACCACGTCGAAGCCATCCATGCCATCCATGTTGATGTCGGTGATGACCATGTCTATGGGCGGCGAGGCTGGATCCTCCAGCAATGCCAAGGCGGGGCCGCCTTCAGAAAAGGCGTGCACCTGAATGCCAAAGTGGCTGAGGGCGTCGGACACCATGCCCAGTACGGCCGGATCGTCATCCACGAGCAGAACATGGGGGGGCTGTTCCTGCATCGGTTCTGATCTCCGTCATGGATCAACTAGAGTAAGCCTGCGAGGGGAGAAATGGCTGAAGCAAAGTCCAAGTTTTTTCAAGCGCGCCCGAAAGACCTTCCGGCAGGATTGCATTCGCATCCCAACCCGGGCCCCGGGCTGGTGCCGACTCCAGGACCGATCGGATTGCAGCCATCAACTCCGATTCCCCCACAACCTCAAGCCTTCTGGCGGAGCGGAGGGGACCCACTAGGTCCTCGAAGTTGCCATAGCCTGGGCCGATGAGGGTCGGAATTCCCCAGCGGACGGGTTCAAGCGGATTGTGCCCGCCTTGGCCCCGCCAGCCTCCCCCAACGAGGGCAAGGGTGCCTTCGCCGTAGGCAGCGGGCAGGTCGCCGAGGGTATCAAGCAGGAGGATTTCCTTCTTCTGCCAGCGGCGTGGGTCTTCAGGCCATGGTTCCGACGCGCGAGCAAACGCGCAGCCTTGCCCTGTCAAGAAATCAGCCACGGCCTGGAAACGCCGGGGCTGCCGTGGCGCCAGCACCAGGCGAAGGGAAGGATACACGGAACGCAGTTCCCTCCAGGTCTTCAGCACCATGGATTCTTCGCCGTCCAGGGTGCTTCCCGCAATGAGCACGGCATCCTCTTGCCAGCCCAGACGCAGGGCGTCCCAGGAGGCATTCAATGGGGGCGGACAGGGCAGGTCCGCTTTCAAATTGCCGCCCAAGGCAACGTTGGCCGCGCCCAGGGAACGGAAGCTCTCGGCGGATTCCGGGTCTCTCGCCGCCACCAGGGTGAGCCGCTCCGCGGCCTGCCTGAGCCATTTCCCGCCCATACCCGCGCGGCCGCTGGTCCGCGGCGTCAACCGCCCATTCACGATGATCCGGGGGATGCCTCGGGCTTCCAACTGGCGCAACAGGTTGGGCCAGAGTTCGGTCTCCAGCGCGATGAAGGCGCCAGGTGGAGTCCGGAAGAAGGACCGCAGCCCGGCGGGGTCGTCCACCGGAAAAACACCACCGCTGAGCAGGCCCCTGCCCTGGTCCCAAAGCGCGGCGCGTTCATTGAGCATGGCGAGCCCCGCCGGGGTCCCGGTGGTGAGGTGCACCCGGAACCGGGCATTCAATAATTTCTCCACTAGGCCTTTGGCCAGGATCAATTCACCGACGCTCACCGCATGCAGCCAGATCCATCGGTGCGACAGATCGTCGGGCGCCCGCGCTTCCAGCCTCAACCTCCAGCCGGTCGGCAGGCCGCGGCGAAGGGCCCGGGCGGCCGTGGCGGCCAGGCTCACAAGCGCGATATAGGTGGCGTCGGTTGGATGCATCATGGAGTCAGGGTGGATGAATGATCGAAGTTCTCATCGTCACGGGTCCTCTGGGCTCTGGCAAGACCACAGCCGTGAATCGTTTGCTGAAGCGCGAAATCGCCTCTCATCGCCGGGTGGCGGTGCTCATCAATGAATTCGGCTCCGTCAGCGTGGACGAGGCGCTGGTGGCGGCCGAGCGCCCGGAACTGGCGGGCATCGTGAATCTCATCAACGGCTGCGTCTGTTGCAGCCTGCGGCAGGACGTGGTGGCGGCCCTGGCGGCCTGGTGCGGCCAGCCCATGGCCGAAAGGCCGGAGCGGGTGGTGATGGAGACCACGGGTCTCGCGGACCCAACGGATTTGCTGGACCTGGAACTCGATCCCATGCTCCTGGGCCGCCTGAAGCTGGCGGGCTGCCTTACCATCGTGTCCTGTCTGAGCCCCTTGGAGCATCTGCACAAGCGTGAGCTGCTGCGTCGCCAGCTCGCCCTCGCCAGCCTGATCCACATCAGCAAAGCGGATCTGGATCCATCCCTGGCCTTGGCCTGGGAGGGCGAAATTCGCCAGGCTTTTCCTCACATCCCGCTGGTGCAATCGCGGCTAGGAGAACTCCCCGCCGAAACCGCGGATCCTTGGCTTGGCGATCTCGAGCCTCGGCCTGAAGGGCGGGTTCCAAATAAAGGCTCGAGCTTTGCCGAGGCACGTTCTTTCACCCTGCGATGGGATCACCCCATTGATCCCGCGGCGCTTGAATCCCTTTTCCAGCGACCCCCGCCGGGTGGAGAACTGCTTCGAGCCAAGGGCCTCTGCATGTTCGATGGCTGGCCTGCGCGCCACGATGGCAGCGCTCTCTGGAGCTTCCAGGTGGCGGATGGGCGGCTGGAGGTGGCGCCGTTGCCCACTCCACTCCCAGACATCACGGTGCCTCAGCTGGCGGTGATCATCGGAATCGGGCTGGACGCGCAGGCCTGGCGGAAAGCCCTGCGCGAGTTGGAGCGGGCCCCCCTGGGATCAAGAAAGAAAGTGGTCCGCGCCAGCCCTAGCACTAGCGCCGGGTCTTCGGCAGCGGAGTGAGTCGCACGACTTCCGGAAAAGGCAGGAATGGATCTACTTCAGTTTCCCAAGGCTGATATCCATCGCGGGCAATGCGAAGCCGTCTCGCGCCTTCGGC
>JAJYMZ010000233.1 GCA_021786615.1 Acidobacteriota bacterium | reverse complement strand
GAATGGTGGCTCTTCACAGGCTTGTTCCGCTGGCGTGGCCTCTAGGGGTAAATCGCGGACGACCCACATCGAGGACTTTCCCCCTGATCTCGGCCCAGCTGCGGGGGCGTTTCGCGGGGCCCTTCCTGTTCCTTCCTCCGGCAGACCGGAGTCACCCTTTGGAAGGTTTTACGAGCCCGTTACCAGGAGATCGCGGGGACTCGCTCATCGCTTAAAAAAATTAAGCGGCGAGGGCCAGTTCGAAGTTATCGTTGGCAGTTTTGTTTGGGCGGATTGTTAAGGGGGCCATCCGTCCAACCCCCGCCTGCACCATGCACCCGAGTCATAACCTGTCGAAACCGGTCACCCCCGTTGTGGTGGTCGTGTGCCCGAACTTGCGCCTCCCTTGAGAGGCCGCCTCGCGCGGAGTTCAAGTATGAGGCTCATGGGGAGCCTTTGCTACACTCGGTTTTCGGAGGAACGCCATGCCCATCTTTGAATACCGCTGCGAGGCCTGCGGCGAGGTTCTGGAAGCGCTGGTGCGGGGGGCGGAGGCCGAGCCCCTGCTGTGCGCGGTCTGCGGGGGCAAGCTGGCCCGCCTGGTGTCGCTGCCGGCGGACATCAAACGGCTGGGCGGGTTCTTCCACAAAGAGAAGTTCAGCGATGAGGAGATCGCGTCGAAGGGGCTCACCAAGTACGTGAACCGGGGCGATGGCACCTACGAGAAGGCGGCGGGGTCCGGGCCGAGCATCCTTGATCGGGACAAGCTGCCGGGGTGACGCAAGTTGAAAAGTTGAAAGTCAAGAGTCAAGAGTCAAGAGTCGAGAGTCGAGAGTCGAGAGGCCTGGGGCAATCGTCCATCGAAAATCGCCAATCGAAAATTATTACGCCTCGGGCATTTCTGCCAAGGCGACGCCATGGTGTTCCGTGACCCGCAGCTCGGTGCCGTCGTCCAGCACCAGGATGGTCTGGCCTTCTTCCATGCGGGCCTGGACCACCATGTGGTTCACGTAGCGGTTCTTGGGGTCCCGGTGCCAGGGGATGCCCCCGGCGCACGTCTCGCGGTACGCCTCCACCAACGGCTCCATGAATTCCCCAAGGCTCTCCAGGGTGCGCTTGAAGGCGGCTTCGAAGCCAGCTGACGTTGATTCGGGAAGCCCCGCGGCGCGCAAGAATTGTCTGGCGCCTTGGGTGGCCGCGAATTCCCGGCCCTGCTGGCTCCATTCTCCGCCTGGCAGCCAGGGGGACCAGCGCATGCCGCCGGTGCCGGAGAAGGTCATGCGGCTGAGCACCACCGCCGTGTCGCGCTGCTCGCCCAGGTAGAGGAACTCGCCCATGTAGGGCGCATCCAGGGGATTGCCCACGAAATCCAGGCGGCTCTCGGGATCATCGTGGAGGATGGCGGCTCTCAAGGGCAGATTCTGGAACATCAGGGCCATCAGCTCTTCGTTGGAGTTTGGGTTGGGGCGCCGGAGCCGCTCCGCCCAACCCGCCAGGCTCGTCCTTAACGTAGCCAGGCAGGTGACGCCTTCGGGGACGCCGGAGGGCCCGTAGGGGAACTGGACCTGGTCCCATCCGGTGGCCAGGGCGGGGAGCACCTGCTGGAAGAGGATGAGGGCAGGATCCCAGTCCCAGTGCTGATCCGGTTTGTATCCCAGCTGGTGGCAGAGGGTGAACCACTCCTGGGAAGGGGAGGGGTCGCCCCATTCGAAAATCTCGCGGCCATTCAGGAACACCCTGAATTCCGGGTACTGCTCCTTCTGGTGCCAATCCTCGGCGAGGTGCACCGCCACCTCGTGCGGGCCGAGCTTTCCCCGGGCGCTCTCCAGGTAGGGGTGATCCTCGGAATCGAGGAGGACCAAAGGTTCACGAAGGATCCAGTCCGTGTTCATAGGGCACCCGCATCGGCAAATCGCACTAAGCAAGGTGGGCCGAGGGGGTGGGAAGTCAAGGAGGATGTAGATGCATGGGTTTGATTACGGATGCCAACCGTCTGCACTAGCGGGACCATTTTCGATTTTCGATTTTCGATTTTCGATTTTCGATTGTGGGATTGCGCAAGGTGCTGGCCAAATCGTCAATCGTCAATCGACAATGATTTATTGGGGCCTTGCTCCGGCCTAGGTAAGCCTCGGCGCGCTGATCCACGGAGTCCCGGCCACGGCGTAGCGCCGGAGGGCCTGCTGGTCCGCCGGGGTCGCGAAGGCGATGCCCACCCGGGGGCCGCACAGGATTTCCTGCGGGGCCTCGCCTTCCCGTAGTTCCAGATCGCCTTTGCGGAAGAGCGCTTCGCCATTGAAGATCTGATCCAGGTTCAAGCCCTGAGCCACGCGGCCTGGGCCCGCCAGCAGGGCAGGTTTCACGGCGTGCATCATGCGGCGGGCCAGCAGGGTGCCCAGGCCGGCCACCGGCTCGCAGGCGCGAATGAGCACCGCGGCGCCTTGGCCCTCTTCGCCGGTGACCACGTTCAGCATCCAGTGGAGCCCGTAGCACAGATACAGATAGGCATGGCCACCCTTGCCCCACATGACGGCGTTGCGCTCGGTGCGGCCGTGGCGCACATGGCTGGCACTGTCCTCGGGACCGCCGTAGGCCTCCACTTCGGTGATGCGGAGGATGACGTCATCGCGCACCAGCAGTTGGCCCAGCAAGCCGCGCGCCACGAGATCCACGTCGCGCCGGTAGAAGGACTGGGGGATCAGCTTCCCTGGGCGAAGCATCGCTGACCTCGCACATAGGTGGCCTTCACCATGCGCGGGTCCGCGCGATAGACCAGCCGCGACAGAATGTGCTCAACGGCATCCTCGGCGCGCTCCCCGGGATCCACCTGGCGCGGATCCACCACGAGGAAATCCGCGTCCATGCCGACCGCCAGGCCGCCGATGCGATCCTGCAGGCCCAAGGCCCGCGCGGCATTTCTGGTTGCGAGATGGAAAACCTCAACGGGTTCCATGGTGGCTTCCGCTTCTTCCAATAACGCGGAACGCAGCTTGGAAACCGTGCAGGCCATGGCCATTTCGTTCCACAGGGATAGCGTCGGCCCGCCTGCGACGTCGGTGCCGAGGCCGATGGAAAGGTCTTCGTTCAGCCAACGCCGCAACGGCATGACCCCACTTTGCAGAAACGCATTGGAACTGGGGCAGTGGACGATGCTGGCGCCCGCGGCGCGGATCAAGGCGCGCTCGCTGGCGTCAAGGTGGATGCCGTGGCCCAGCAGCGTGCGCCCGTTCAACATCCCATGATGGTGATAAACCTCCGTGTAGGTCGCGCAGTCCGGGAAGAGTTGTTTCACCCAGGCGATTTCAGCCAGGTTCTCCGCCAGATGGGTCTGGATGTACGCGCCTGTTGATTCGGAAAGGCTGCCCACGCCGCGCATGAGGGCGGGCGAGCACATGGGCGCGAAGCGCGGCGCCAGGGCATACAGCAAGCGGCCATCAGCCTTTCCGTGCCATTGCTGGATGAGTTCAGCGCTTTGGTGAAGGGATGTTTCCGTGCTTTCGGATAAAGCTTCCGGGGCGTTCTGATCCATCATCATCTTGCCCATGGCGCAGCGGATGCCGCAGCTTTCCGCTACGCCAAAGGCCGCATCCGTGGCTTCCTGGTGGATGGTGGAATACACCACCGCCGTGGTGGTGCCCAGGGACAGCAGATCACCGAAGAATTTTCTCGCGGCAGCCTTGGCGAAGGCCGCATCCGCGAAACGGGCCTCCGCGGGAAAGATGTGGGTCTTGAGCCAGGGCAACAGCTCCAGGCCATCCATGGCCACGGATTGGTACTGGGGCAGGTGGACGTGGAGGTCAATGAGGCCCGGGAGGATCCAGTGGGGGCGAAGGTCCAGGATCGCGGCGCCGACGTGCTGGCGCGAGATCTCGGCAAAGGGGCCCGAGGCCACGATGCGGCCCGAATCATCTACAAGAAGTCCACCCTCCTTTACGTCCCGCAGTTCAGTGAGGGAATCGGACCAGAGCAGGTGGGCGCGGTAGAGGATCACACTTCATCAAAGAAGAATGGCTTCAGGACCTGGATGCGGGTTTCCCAATCCTTGGGATGCGTGAAGCGCAGGGCCGCGGCGAGGCTCGACAGCAGGCTGTTGCCGTCCTGGGGGGTGAAGCAGAAGCCCACCACGCGGTGCTTGGTGGGCATGGTGAGGGTCTTCAAAGGGATCACGGTCTGGTTGAGGATGCGGCCGAAGTGGCCCTGGTCGCGGCCGAAAGAAAAGACGGTGTTGGCGTCCATCTTCTCGGTGACGGCGATGCGGTCGTTGCCCCTGATCTTGGTCTTGAGAGCTTCCAGTGTCGTGGGGCGTTTCAGGCGCAGGTCGAACCAGAGGCTGTGCATGTACTGGGTGTTGAGCTTCACGGCGGAGGAGAACAGGTCCAGCTCCAGGCCCTTGGTCTGGAACAGGTGGTAGGCGTCCCGGGCGTGGTGGGTGCCAAAGCGGCCCTCCTTGTGCGCCCCCACCTGGGGGCCGGGGCAGAAGTCCTTCACCTGGCTGATGTCGTTGGCGCGGCGCATGCAGACGAAAGAGCCTTCGATCAGGTTGTCGTCGCCATCCGAAAGGGCCAGGGTCTGTAGCAGGCAGCTCAGATTATGGGTATTGCAGCTCACCACCTGGATGTACTGGTCGTGGGCGGAGATGACTTCGTCGTTGATGCCCCGGGCGTACATCTTGCCGAAGCCGAATTCGCTGCCCTGCGCGATGAAGCCCAGGGTGTTGTGCGCGTAGTGCTGGTAGATCTTTTCCTTCATCTCCAGGCCCTTGGGCGAGCAGTCAATGACCACCGAGGCCTGCTTCAGGGCCTGCTCGTGGTCCATGGAAGGGTTCATGCCGGCGGCCTTGAAAGCTTCCATTTTTTCGGCGTCCACCGCCAGCTTGGCGCCGCGCCCTTCCAGCGCTTTCACTTTGGGCCGGTCGCTGACGCTGTGCTTGTGGAAGGTCACCTCGTCCAGGCCCAATTCTTTATGGAAATGGGTCAAGAGTCCCACCAGCGGTTCGCCGATGGTGCCGGTGCCCACCACATGGACAATTTTTTTCGACATGGATTCTCCGTCATGGACCGGTTTGTTCTGGGACGCCCCGCCGATCCAAACAGTCTAGTTTCTCAGGGCCCGGAGGCCGCGCCAATCAAAAAGGCGCCGGGCCTCAGGCCGTGGGCTGTGGGCGCTGGGCTATGGGCTGTGGGCCAGTGAGATGCGGCCTGGGCCAGTAGGGAATCGCCCACGCTCCACTGCGCCTACAGCCTACAGCCTACTGCCTACAGCCCACAGCCTACTTGATCGTTTCCGGCCGGACCTGGTACCAGATGTTGGCCACGCCGTAGAACTCGCCACCACCGCCCGCATCAACCTTCTTGATGCAGCTGACCTGGATCATCGGGCGGTTGTTGTAGGAGAGCATCACATCCATCACCTTGTTGTTCCCAGGGTTGATGCTGACCTTGGAGACTTTCATGTCGCCCCAGACTTTGACGGGAAGTCCCTTGATCAACCGGTAGATGCCCGCGTTGAAGGCCAGGCGCGCATCCTCGATGCCGTAGTCATCTTCTGGCGCCCGGGGCAGGTCATCCAGGCGCTTGGCCAGTTTTGTGATTCCGAGGGCCTGCATCTCCTCTGGGGTCAGGGAAATATTCAGGTCTTTGGCGTGCTTGTGGAACCACCAGGCCGAAGGGAAGACCACGTCCGGGCTGATGGGCGCGATGAGAATCAAGTGCTTGTAGTTCTTCCAGGCCGCCAGATATTGAAGGTGGGGCAGGATCTCGGCGGGTGTCTGCGCGGCCGTGGGGGGGACATTGGGGATGGGGCCTTCTTTGTTGTCGCATCCCACGGAGATCACCAGCGCCGCCAGCGCTCCTAATCCAGTCAGGTTTCGTCCAATGCTTGCCATGGGGCCTCCTAGAACCGTCTACTTGGGAATCTTGCCGTGATTTCCCAAGCACTACAAAACTTATTCTCTATTTTCACTGCATATTCCTTCTGAAGGTGATCAATGTCATACCCTTTCCAACTCTATGTTTTCGGTCGTCCCAAGCTGGCCTGCGCCAGGGAATGGGAAGCCCACTATCTGTCCATGCTGAAACCCCATGCCCGCCTGGAATTGGTGGAGCTGGGGGAAGGCCGGGGCACGCCGGCCCAGCAGTTGAAGGAGGAAGCCGGCCGCCTTCTAACCAAACTGTCAGGCCTCCAGTGCCCGGTCTTGCTCACCCCCGAGGCCCCGGCGCGCAGCTCCGAAGCCTTCGCCGCCTGGCTGGGCAAGGCCATGGACCGGGGCCTGAGCCTGGGCTTCGCCATCGGCAGCAGCCATGGCTTTGACCCCAGCCTGAAGGCAGCCATCAAGGAACAGTGTTCCCTCGGCCCCATGACCTTTCCCCACGATCTGACCCGCGTGATGTTCCTGGAGCAGCTTTACCGCGCCTTCGCGATCCTGAAGGGCTCGCCGTATCACAAATAGTCCTGAGTCCTGGGTCCTGAGGCAGGGTTGGTGCGCGCTCAACCCCCAGGACTCAGGACCCAGGACCCAGGACTATTTCAACCGCCGCATAAGGATCAAGTTCCCGCTTGGCGATGGCTTCGATGAGTTCTTGCACGCGATGGCCGGCGCGGGCCTTGATACGGCGGGAGGCTTCCTCCGCCAGCAGCGAATCAAAGCGCAGCTTAGCTCGCTCCCGGGCCTTGCGTTCAAGACCCCCGCCACCGCGCAGCCAAGCTCCGTGCTCGCGGACCAGCTCCAACATTTCAGCAATGCCTATGCCTTCCGTCGCTACGGCCCGGCATACCGGCGGATCCCAAGGCTTGGGCGGGCTCAGGCTCTTCATGGCCTCTATCTCCTGCTCCACCTGCTCCACGCCTTCGCGATCCGCCTTGTTGATGATGAAGAGGTCCGCCACTTCCATGATGCCAGCCTTGATGGCCTGGATTTCGTCCCCCAGGCCCGGCACCAGCACCACGGCGCAGGTGTGGACGCAACTCACCACGTCCACTTCGTCCTGCCCCACGCCCACGGTTTCGACGATGACGGTGTCGAACCCCGCGGCATCCAGCAAGTCAATGGCGTCCTGGGTGGCCCGCGCCAGACCCCCCAGCGCGCCGCGAGTGGCCATGCTGCGGATGAAGATGCTCGGGTCCGGCGCGATGCGGCCCATGCGGATGCGGTCCCCCAGGATGGCGCCGCCGCTGAAGGGCGAGGTGGGATCCACCGCGAGAATGCCCACCCGCTGGCCCTTTTCCAGCAGCCTTCGCGCGAGCTGATCCGTCAGCGTGGATTTGCCTGATCCCGGGCTGCCGGTGAGCCCCAGGATCGTCGCCTTGCCCAGGTGGGGCCAGACCTTGGCCATGAGGGGCCGGGCCTGGGGATGCCCGTTCTCCATCCAGCTGATGGCCCGGGCCAGGGCCCGCGCATTGCCCTCCAGGAGGGGGCCCAGCAGCTCGTCGGCGGTGTGCATCTGCCAAGAATGCCAGCAGGCGGCCCTGGGCGCTTCCCAATCTTCGCGCTCGGTGGAATCTGGATGAAATGTTAGACTTTCCTTTTGGCCAGAAGGGATGTTTGAAGATTTGATGGTCGCCAAGAGTTCCATTCCTCGCGGGCCCGCGGGCCCCAGCCCCGAAGACGCCGGGGTCGTGCGCCTGCAGAAGCCGGTCCCCCGGACCGAGGTGCCCTCCCTGCGCGAGAAGAAATGTGCCACCTGCGGTGCCGGCTTCACGGTCACGCCGGACCAGAAATTCTTTCTCTGCCCCGAATGCTATGCCAAGGAGTTCCATCGGACCTCAAAATCACGCAGTTCGGGAACTCAAGTACTCACTCAGATCACTTGTGTGGAGTGCGGAACTTCCGAGTACCTGAGTTTTGTTCCGCAGGATGCGTCCCTCGCCCTCTGCAAGGCCTGCTACGGCCAACGGAAGCGGGAACAAAAAGCCAACCCACATCACTAATTTCCATACCTTAGGAGTTCTACATGCGTTTGATGAACGTGCTGCCCTTCAGCCTCGCCGCCGTGCTGGCGGCTCAGACTGTCCTCACACCCGCCGCCAAGAAACCCGCGGCGCCCCCAGCCAAACCCGCCACTAAAGCGGCCAAGGCAGCTCCCAAGGTCAATACCCTGGAAGCCAAATTCGCCAAGGACACCCTGTCCACGGTCCTGGATACGGTCAACGCCTCCTGGTTCGGCCAGCCTTACCAGCACATCAACGCGGTCCAGATGCAGGGCTCCGTCAGGGCTGTGCTTTCCGCCTCCGCCGTCAACGCCAAGATCGCCGCGGACACCGGTGGCCTGGTCAAGGGCGGAGCCACCAAGGCTGGCAATGCCAACGTGAACATCAAGACCACCTATTTCGCCAATGGCGATTTCAAGACCGATTTCAGCGGCGACTTGGGCAATGGCATCTGGACCCGCATCGGCAACAAGGGATTCCTGTACAGCAAGGAGTTGAACGCCTATACCACCCGCGTGGATCCAGGTCCCGCAGAAGCTCCGGTCTCCTACATGGGCTGGTTCCGCGAAGTGATCATAGACATCCGCAAGGTCTACGCCGAATCCGGCGCCTTCAAGGCGACCCTGGGCAAGGAAGAGACCTCCGGCGGCGAGACCCTCCAGACCCTCACTTTCGACGCGCCCACCGGCGCCTACGACCCGAAAAAGCGCGAGCAGAACCTCGCGGACACACTGGGCTTCTGGAAACGCGGCCGCATGGACCTGACCTTCGAAAAGACCTCCAAGCTGCCCCGCAGGCTCAGCTACGTGAACGAGGCCAATGGCATCCGCACCGGCTTCGATTTCCACTACAGCAAGGGCAAGCTCCAGAGCATTGACATCAGCAACCACAGCAAGGGCTTTGACGGCCCGGGCGGCCTGCGCATTTCCTATGACGCCAACGGCCTGATGAAGACCGTGGCTGGTGAGCTCAACAGCCAGCAGAGGAAGATCGCCTTTGACCTGAGCCTGAACTGGATGAAGGATCTCAAGTCTTCCCAGGTAGCCGCGCTGCCTCCGGCGGGCGCCAAGAAGATGGGCGGCGACGAGCAGGAGACCCTCATGCTCGTGGGCGTCGCCGGGAACGTGATGGACCTCCAGCGCGCCGGCTGGAACATCATGGCCCCCAAAGTCTCCACCAGCGCGCGGGGCAAATAATTCCGCTAGACTAACCCAATCGGGGCGTGGCGCAGCCTGGTAGCGCATCTGCTTTGGGAGCAGAGGGTCGGAGGTTCGAATCCTCT
>JAJYMZ010000310.1 GCA_021786615.1 Acidobacteriota bacterium | reverse complement strand
GTGCTGATATTGCTAATTCTGGTTTCCGTCCGAATCCAAATGGCATGTCTATGGAAGGCAAGATGTTCTGGGAGTCAAAGACTTCGGCTGAAGCCTTTCAAGCGAAATTTCCAGATCTCTCAACCGTTGTTGAGGCTAAGGTGCCATCTGCGGTGTATGAAAAGTCTTACAAGAGCCCGAATCAAGATGGTCTCGGGAATGCATTCACTGTGGCAGTCGAAGATCAGCAAAGTCTAAAATTAAAGAAAGATTAGGTGATAAATTGATTTTGGAAACAAAAATCCAATGGATCGTGAACGATGTTGGAGGGCGTTCTACTCCTGCTTTTAAAGGGATGCGGCCTGGGTTCCGTTTTCAAAAATACATTAGTGAATCATTGTCAGCTGGATTGGATGCTGAAGTTATTGAATTGATTTTCAATGAGACAAATCAGGTTTGTGATGCTTGTCTGAAGGTTGATTTGTTTGATATCTATAAAAATTTAAAAATAACAAATGATGAGTCTTTTGAGTTAACGGATGGATTTCGCGTAATTGCTGTTGGTAAAATAACCAGAATCATTGAACAAGCATGATCGGGAGATTCTCGATGAAGAACAAGGAATCTATCCCTTAGCAGCGGCTCACCCTTCTGTCGTTTTGAGATTATTTAGTAATGTACCCGAAAATGGCGTACCATAAATATGGAGGTACGCCATGACTAAGTACGCTGCTTCAATTTCCGTTTCCGACTTCCGGGGGCGTCTAGCTGAAATTCTGGAGGAAGTGGAGGCTGGGTCCAGGTACAGCCTCACCGTCAAGGGCCGGACCGTAGCGGAGCTACTGCCCCCGTCCACCCCTTCGGCAGTGGCCACGCGCCTGCTCAAGGTCGTGCGAGACATGCGCCGCATCACGCCCGCCCAACTGGCTGAGGCTGTAGGTATGCGGCTCGGGGCTTTGGATTCCTACATGACGGGAGAGAACGACCCGGATGGGAAGGTACTGGAGGCTCTGGCTGAGCGCTTCCACCTGAATGCCGCGTGGCTGAAATTTGGCAAAGGGGTGCCGTATAAAACCCTGAGCCTGGAGTTCTGGGACGCTGAACTTTTCGACTACCTCCAGCGGCTGGCCCCGACCCGGATCACGTGCTTGATGGAAGATCCTCGCACCCAGATTAAGGACCCGGAGCGGTTCCACGGTTATGCCACGATCCTGCTTGGCTGGGACGATATGACCTACATGGCGGCGTCCAGTACGCTCCATGTGTCCACGGCCAATGGAGCTGGGGGATATGGTCGGCTCCAGAGCTTCGCGGCACTATGCCGCCGCCTGAGTACCGAAAAAACCTGTGCAGTGTATGGCAGCATCATTCCCCAGGCGGATCTGCTGGCGCTCACCAACGGGGAACTGTGGGGCGGCGTGGTCGCCCGAAGTGGCCCCCCCTCCAACTGGTGGGACGACTTCTGGGATATCACCCACCGATTCCCCATCGCCACCAGCTACGAAAGCAACTACGGCAAGGCCTTCGTGGATGCACAGCGAGCCCTTCGGCAGATGTAGCTCACCCTCGCCAGGGACACGCCAGGAGGAAAGCGTCCCTGGCATGTCCCCGGCTGAGAGGGTGCCCGTGGAAGGCCCCGGAAGAACCATCTTTTCAAGATCGCAAAGACTCATCGTTTCGCTCACGCCCGGCCCATCACCCCCCTACTGTGAGGGGGTGATGGGCCGGGACGGACGCAGCAGAAAAGCTCTCAGGGGGACCCCTGAGAAGGGCTGCGAAAAGCGGAGAGGGATCCGGACCGAACCCCGCAGCAGGGTTCCGACGCGGTGCGCCTCTGGATGCATGAAATGGGTGTTGAAAAACGGCCTGCGAGTGGCTGCGCCGCCGTGGGCTTTTCCTAACTTTCCCGGCCCCGAGAGGGGCGTTTTTGGGGAAAGGTACTATGTCCATCCCCTAATTCGGGTTTTCAGGGGTGGATAGATCTGGAATTTCAGAACCACTTTCCCCGGTCGTTGGGCCTTCGTTTGGGTCGCCAGCGTGCGATGCGGAGGCGCATCTAAACGTGAAAATTAATCCTTCCTTTTGAATGCGTCATCACCCGCCAAACTCCTGCCGGAGGGGTGGTCGCCAGGTCGGGAAACCGTTTTCCGGGACGCTCAAGAAACACCCCAAAAAAGGGGTATTGGTTCCGCCCCGATTTCGTCCCCAAGACCCGCGAAAGGATGGGTTCAGGTCCCTCCGATCGGGTCAGGTGTGACGATAAAAACCCCTGTTTAATCGAGGTCGCAACCCTTCATCAGAAGGGGCCGATGGGTTCCGGAAGGGCGCTTTCGGCGTGGTCCCACGAACCCAACGACACACGCATTTATGGAACTGCGAAAAGGGCAATTAGGGGATGGACATTATACCATTTCCCTTTTTTGCCCCTGAAGGGGGCCGGGAAATGGTAATTGACCCCACGGCGGCGCAGCCGCTCGCAGGGTGTTTAAGGACCAATCTAAGGGCTAGGGAATGGCTTCCCTGTGACCGCTCATCGCCCGGATTTCAGCTCCTCATATCCTTCAATTCTTTCCGAACCAAGGCGGTGATTTCATCAACCATGACTCCGTGGCGTTCCATTCCAAAATGCTCGATTGCGACTTGATCAATCATGATCCTTGCGCCTCGTGCCTGGTCATAAATGGAGTCCATCACGTAGTCCCGATGCCTCTTTTCCATGGCCCATTCCAACCACCAATTGGCCGTTTCGCTGATGGTTTTTCCTTCCTCTTTTGCCAATTCTCGAAGCTCATTTTCGAGCCCAACTGGAAGCGAAATTTTAATGCTTCCTCGCCGTTTGCCCCTCTCTGCCTGGGTCACTGGTGAACCTCCTAATTGTTTGAATTATTAGCGTTGTTGTTTTTTGCATCGCTCCTGTTTTCAGGCGGGTCACTGGTGAACCACCTAAAAGCTGAAAATAATATACATCTCTCCACCGGAGGTGCGTGACGTGCCAAGGGAAACCCCTCATCGGTTCATGGCCGGGTTTTGGCCCTGGTTCGGGTCGAGCTGAGGGGATCTCTGAAGCTGGGGTGAAGGGTCGGAAGGTCGTCCCCTTTCCGGCTCGGTTGCTCGGTCGGAAGGAAGGCCTTCAAGCGGACCTTCCGAGGGGGATCATCGGCGGGCGTCTTTGAGGGCCAACGGCCCGGAACCCTGCTGCCCGAACCCAGAGGTTCCCCCCTTCGCTTTGGGCAGTTCCCAGAGGTGCTTGCCCCCTGAATGCCTCCCGCTGCCGTCACCCGTCGGACCCCCCGCAAGGGTTGGGGGTCCGAGGGGTGGCCGGAGCCCACCGCCGCCACTCTGCGGTCCCGAAAGGCTGGGGTGGGTCGTGGCCACCCATGGCGACGGCACCAGCCGGGGACGTGACAGGATGCTTTCCCCCTGGCGCGTCCCTGGCGCGGTCGGCCAGCCCCGACAGTCCAGGATCAAGGCCTACGGACTTTGCCGCCCAAGGCCTACGGACTTTCCCGTTCCTACGGACTTGCCCGATCCATCCAGGAGATGCCCCCCACGGCGGCACAGGAGTGCACAGGAGCCCCTGCAAGGCCTTCCAGGGTGCGAGGGAGGGGTGGAGAGGGGGCGGCCCGTCCGGCGCTGCCTGGCCGCCGCCCCGGATGGCTTGAACCAGAGTCCGGAGCCTTCGCGCGAAGATCCGGCGCGGGCGGATTTCTCTTTTCTAGAGAAATAGAAAAGCCCCCCAACCCCCAAGAGTCGCGTGGGGGTTGGCTTTTAGCGGCTAAAGAAGAAACGGTTCAGGGGTGCTGCGAAGAGCTACGGCCGGAAGTCATCGGCTCAGGTTTCCGACGATCTGCCGGGTCTGGTACTTGACGATCATGCCGTCCAGCAGGGCCTTGATGATGCTGCGCTCCTCGTCGGGCATGTGGCTGACGGCCTCGAACTGCAAGACCAGGTCCTCGGAGGGGCCGCGCTCGGTCTCATCGAAGACCAGATCATCCAGGGTGACGTGGAGGGCTCTGGCGAGGCGAACCAGGACATCCAGGGTGGGCTCAGTGGCCCCTCTCTCGTAACGCCTGATCTGGTTCACATGCACCCCGACGGCATCGGCTAGAACCTGCTGGGTGAGGTTCTGGGCTTTGCGGAGCTGGATCAGACGGGTCCGGAACATGGGGCTCAGGAAAAGAAGAACTGGTCCAATCACGGTATCCCCCACCCTCCAAACATGGTTTCAAGCATAGTCCAAGTGTGGTATTACATAAAGACCAAGATTGGTTGTTGACCGATTTTCCAGAAAGGGAGGAATCCATGGCCCGAATCCCTGATGCCGAACTGGAGCGCCTGAAGGGCGAGGTATCCGTGGAGCGCCTGGTGGAGGCGGCAGGCATTGCGCTGGTGAAGTCCGGCAAGGACCGCATCGGGAAGTGCCCGTTCCATGAGGACGGGGAGCCGTCACTGATCGTGACGCCCGCCAAGAATCTCTTCCATTGCTTCGGCTGCGGCACGGGCGGCGGCCCCATTGATTGGGTGATGCGGATTCAGGGCATCAGTTTTCGCCACGCGGTGGAACGTCTGAAGGCCGATCTTTCCTTAGCGGCTGAACCTGCCGCCGCCCCGGTGAAACGCAGCCTCACCCGCGTGCTGCCGCCTCCGGTGGCGTTCGACGCGGACGACCAGGCGCTGCTGAATCAGACCATGGCCTACTACCACGACACCCTCAAACAAGCGCCGGAGGCGGTGGACTACCTGAAGGCCCGGGGTATCCATCATCCCGAGGCCATCGAGCGCTTTCGGCTCGGCTACGCGAACCGGACGCTGGGCTACAGCCTTCCGATCAAGGCAGTGAAGGCGGGCGCGGAGATCCGGGGTCGGCTGGAAAAGCTCGGGATCTACCGGGAAAGCGGCCATGAGCACTTCACGGGGAGCCTCGTGGTTCCGGTGCTGGACGAGGCCGGGAACGTGCTCGAAGCCTATGGCCGCAAGATCCTCAACAACCTGCGAAAGGGGACGCCGCTGCACCTCTACCTTCCAGGTCCGCACCGGGGCGTGTGGAACGCGGCCGCGCTGAAGGACTCGAAGGAAATCATCCTCTGCGAAGCCCTGATTGATGCGCTGACGTTCTGGTGCGCGGGCTACCGCAACGTGACGGCGGCCTATGGAGTGGAAGGATTCACGGCGGACCACCTGGAAGCGTTCGAGCGGCATGGCACGGAACGGGTGCTGATCGCGTATGACCGGGACGAGGCGGGCGACCGGGCGGCGGAAAAGCTGGCGCAGAAGCTCACCGAAAAAGGGATCGCGTGCTACCGGATCCAGTTCCCGAAAGACATGGACGCGAACGCCTACGCGCTGAAGGTGCAGCCCGCGGTGAAGTCGCTGGGGTTGGTGATCCGCACGGCGGAATGGATGGGCAGCGGCGCGGCCCCGAAGAGAGAGGCGGCTAAGGAAGAAAGGGTTCGGGAGGTGCTGGAACAGGAGACGGCCAAGCCTGCGCTACGGCCCGCGCTGGAGCCCGTCCTCAAGGCCGCACCCAAACCTGCGTCCATGCCTGCGCCCGCGCCTGTTCCTTCTTTAGCCGCCGCGCCGCAGGCACCGCCGGAGGCGGTCGCCCTGCCGGCGTCCCCGGTGCCGCCGGCGCCGGGGGACGATCTGCCGCACGAGGTGCAAGGCCAGGACCTCCTGCTGACGTTGGGGAGCCGGAGCTACCGGGTGCGCGGCTGGCAGAAGCCGCTTTCCCCGGAGGTGCTAAAGGTGAACCTGATGGTGTCGAGAGGTCCGCACTTCCACGTGGACACGCTGGACCTGTACCAGGCGAAGGCGCGGGCCGCGTTCATCCGTCAGGCCGGGCTGGAACTCTCCGAAGGCGAGGAGGCGCTGAAGCAGGACCTGGGGAAGGTGCTGCGAAAGGTGGAGGCGATGCAGGCCGAGCAACTGGCCGAAGTCCTCGCCACGAAGGAACAACGGCCCTCGCTGAGCGAGGCGGAATACGCCGAAGCCCTGGCCCTGCTGAAGGCGCCGGACTTGCTCCAGCGCATCCTTTCGGATTTCGAGGCGCTGGGGGTTGTCGGGGAGGAGGCGAACAAGCTGACGGGCTACCTGGCGGCCGTCTCAAGGCTGCTGGACCGGCCGCTGGCGCTGCTGATCCAGAGCGCGAGCGCGGCCGGGAAATCGAGCCTGATGGACGCGGTGCTGGACTTGGTGCCGGAGGAAGACGTGGTGCGGTATTCCGCGATGAGCGGTCAGAGCTTGTTCTACATGGGGGACCGCACGTTGCAGCACAAGATCCTGGCCATCGCCGAAGAAGAGGGCGCGAAGCAAGCCAGCTACGCGCTAAAACTCCTTCAATCGGAAGGCCGCGTGACGATGGCTTCAACGGGAAAAGATCCGGCGTCGGGGATGCTGGTGACGCACGACTACACGGTGGAAGGGCCGGTGATGCTGTTCCTCACCACGACGGCGATTGATCTGGACGAGGAGCTGCTGAACCGTTGTTTGGTGCTGACGGTGAACGAGAGCCGGGAGCAGACGCGGGCCATCCACACGCGGCAGCGGAGCCGGGAAACGCTGGATGGATTGCTCGCACGAACCGAGCGGGAGCGGTTGCTGACGCTGCACCGCAACGCGCAGCGGCTGCTGCAACCGCTCGTCGTGGTGAACCCGTTCGCGGACCAGCTCCGGTTCCGGGACGATCAGACGCGAAGCCGCCGGGATCACGTGAAGTACCTCACCCTCATCCGGTCCATCGCCCTGCTACACCAGGCGCAGCGGGAGGTTAAGACCCTCTCCCATGGCGGGAAACTGATCCGCTACGTCGAGGTGATCCCCTCGGACATCGAGCTGGCCAATGAGCTGGCGCAGGAGGTGTTTTCCCGCACGGTGGACGAGCTGCTACCGCAGACGCGAAAGCTGCTCACGCTGCTGCACGGCTGGATGCGTGAAGAATGCGAGCGCGAAGGGATCGAGCAGGCCGATTTCCATTTCACGCGAAGGCAAGCCCGCGAGGCCACGGGCTGGGGAGATACGCAGTTAAAGGTCCACCTGGCGCGGCTCTCCGAGATGGAGTTTCTGATGCCCCACCGGGGCAAACAGGGGCAGACGTTTCAGTACGAGCTGCTGTTTCAAGGCGAGGACGCGGAAGGCCGCGCCCGCCTGCTGGGGCTGATCGACTGCGCCAGCCTGGCGCATCCATCTACGACAGCGACTTCGCGGGGTGAGGATGCCCACTTCGCGGCCCCTGGTCGGGGGGTGGTCGGTGGGTGGTCGGCCCCCGGTCGGGGGGTGGTCGGAGCGCCTGAATCAAGACCTGATGAGGCTTTGAGCCCCATTTCAGCTTCCGTCCATCCAAAAACGCACATCACCCCTATGCCCGTTCCGAGGGTGGTCCCGTCGTACCTGGCTTCCCAGGCGGCGGTGGGCGTACAGGTCCGCGTGGCCGCGAGGAAGCGCGAAGCTCCGGCGGCCCCGGCGGAAGCCCGCTGATGCGCCGCCGCAGGGGCCAGCCGCGACCGAAACCCCCTGTGGGGGACGTGCGGGACCCGGACAGCCTGTGGCACCACTTGCAGCGCTACCTGGCGTTCCTGGAGGAGCGGAACTACTCGGCCCACACGGTGAGGACGCGGGACAACTACCTGCGCTATTTCATCGCGTGGTGCGATGAGCGCGGCCTGACGCGGCCCCAGCAGTTGGACCGGCCCATCCTGGAGCGCTACCAGCGGCACCTGTTCTATCACCGGAAAGCGGACGGCGATCCCCTGGCCACGTCCAGCCAACACGCCCGGATCATCCCCATCCGCCATTGGCTCCAGTGGCTGGTGAAGCAGGGGCACCTGCGCTACAGCCCGGCGGCGGACCTGGACCTGCCCCGCATGGAACACCGCCTTCCGAAAGCCATCCTCACGGCGCGGGAGGCGGAAGCCGTGCTGGCCGTGCCGAACGTGCAGACGGCGCTAGGCCTGCGGGACCGGGCCATGCTGGAGACGCTGTACAGCACGGGGATGCGGCGGCTGGAGGTGATCGGGCTGCACGTCCACGACCTGGATTTCGAGCGCGGCACGGTGATGATCCGCCAAGGCAAAGGAAAGAAGGACCGCATGATCCCCATCGGGGAGCGGGCGCTGGCGTGGATCGCGGCCTACCGGGACGGGGCGCGGTCCGGCCTGGTGGCCGGGAAGGATGAGGGGACGCTGTTCCTGACCAGCGCGGGGGAGGCGCTGGGACCGACCCACCTGACGCGGCTGGTGATGGACCTGGTGGACAAGGCGGCGGTCGGGAAACGGGGTTCCTGCCACCTGTTCCGCCACACGGTGGCCACGCTGATGCTGGAGAACGGCGCGGACATCCGATTCATCCAGGCGATGCTGGGGCACGTGTGCCTGACCACGACGCAGATCTACACCCAGGTGAGCATCCGCCAACTCAAGGCGATCCACACGGCCACGCATCCCGGCAAGCTTGCGGCGGCGGGCCAGCACCGACTGGAGGACGAAGGACCCACGGCGGAGGATCTGCTGCTCCAGCTCGGCCTGGAAGCGATGGAAGACGGCGAGGCTTGAGCAGCGCCGCTAAAAATCGCGTCAGGGGGTCTCTGGCGTTACACTGTTTGAAGATCTTTGAAAACCCTTACGCCGCCTAGCATTGCGCGTCCTGCACAAGGAAGCCGCGTCGGAGCACAGAGTTTGAGCAGACCGATCCCGATGGGCTGATCTACATGCAAGCCCGCATGTACCTTCCGATGTATCACCGTTTCTCATCGCCGGATCCAGCCCGAGACCAGCACTTTGAACTCACTCAGAGCTGGAACATCTATTCGTACTGCATGAATAACCCCACCATGACCACCGATCCAACGGGGATGTATAGTTGGGCTGATTTTAAAAATAATCTAAAAGCATTGGGTGGCTTTGCTGCAGGTGTTGCACTAGCACCTGTGACATCCATTTATCATGCTGCTAAATCAAATTACAACGCTCAAATGGCAGTTAATGCCGCGCCGACAATGCGGGAAGCCGCAAAAATAGCCGTCAAAAATGGAATCAATAATCTAGTTGGGGCGATGCCTCAATTGTCCGGTGTGACTTCAGCTATTAGTATGGCTAAAGCTGTCGATGCACCTAATGCCACTCCCCAAAGTGTAGGGTTTAATTGGGGAACAAATATCGGCGGACCCGCTTGGGCCGCTGGTGCGGCCTTAGGAGGTGGAGGAAGTGGCGGTGCTGGTGAAGTAAGCGGCTTCCGCGCTGTATCTTCTGCGGAAAG
>JAJYMZ010000022.1 GCA_021786615.1 Acidobacteriota bacterium | reverse complement strand
GGGGCTTTTTTTTAGGCGGAGTTACGCCTTGGTCAGCGCTTTTCTGACCAAGACGTTACTCCGCCTTATGTCGGCCAAAACGTCTCACGCGTTGGGTGATTCTCCGCACAAGGTCGAAGAAATTACGACTCCATGTACCGATCACAGGCCGACGCGATGGATGATGCACTGAGCAAAATCGAAGGCAGATCAGCCCAATGTTGGCTACAGGCCAGCGCTTTTCTGGCCAAGGCGTTACTGGCACTTATGTCGGCCAAAACGTCTCATGCGTTGGGTGATTCTCCGCACAGGATCGAAGGAATTACGGCTCCATGTACAGATCACAGGCCGACGTGATGGATGATGCACCGAGCAAAGTCGAAGGCAGATCAGCCCCACGTTGGCCACAGGCCAGCGCTTTTCTGGCCAAGACGTTACTCCGCCTCCAGCTATCATGCGCCGTGCGCCTTCCTGCTCACTGCGTTCGCAGAGCTGAAGCCTCTATGTCGGCCAAAACGTCTCACGCGTTGGGTGATTCTCCGCACAGGATCGAAGGAATTACGGCTCCATGTACCGATCACAGGCCGACGTGATGGATGATGCACCGAGCAAAGTCGAAGGCAGATCAGCCCCACGTTGGTCACAGGCGCTATCGCAAAGCCGCGCAAGCCGTGTGCAGGCCCCCCACGCTTGGGCGCCAACAAGAGCTGCGCTATCCTTATGAGTGTCACTGACGCTCGAGACGGCGGAACCCTGAAGCAGGGAACTTCCGTTGGGTTCGGCGGATTACTTGGTTGCAGACTGATTCTTTGAATGGAGAAAACCTATGCTTCCCCAACTCGCGCTCGCCTTTCTGGCAACCCTATCCAGTCCCCAAAGCCCGAAACACAAGGCAAAAAAATCACCGGCAAAAGTTCCCGCCGTGGCGGCGACGTCCGTTCCAGCCGCGAAGCTCGGCAAGTCCGTGCTCCGCAGCGCAGACTGTATCCTGGTTTTGAAGGGCCAGATGCTGCGCCAGGTCTCGATGGTTCTCCCGCCCAAAAAGGCCTCCAAGCGACCTCTGATCCTGGGCTCCGGCCCAATGAAGAATGAGACGGCTGCTTCGACTTCCAAGATCATACGAGGCCAGACTCTGGAGCATTTCAGCTACGAATTGCCAGGCGTGTTGACCGAAGAAACCGATCCCGCTAAGGACAGCACCGTGGTCCGCTTCCGGGTCACGCCCTCCACCCGTTTGAATACCGTGAACACCCAGGCCCGGCTTCACCTGGAGGACCAGGCCAAGGGTCCTGAATTCCCCCCGGTTGTCGTCGAGGCCACCGAAGTGACGGGCATGGACCCTTTTGTTTTCGAGGCCGCGGCCCGCGGCCAGCAACTGGTGCCGGTTTCAGGTATGATATTCCTGAAGGGATATCTGCAGAACGCAGTCCCGGCAGGACCCACGGTTTCCATGGTGGCCCCCACGCGCCCAGTGGTCTCCATGCCTTTGCCACCCATGCCCGCAACAAAGCAGGGCGCGGCTGTGCGGCCCAGCCTTCAATTCCAGGGGCTTTCCCTCTGGGCCTGGGCGAACTCGAAGCCGCCTTTCACCGTGACATCCACTATCGTTTATGACGCCAAGGGACCCCAGGGCAGCATGACAGGCAACGTGGAAGTGTCTTTCCGCATCGGCGCCGCCCACTAGCGCGTTAAAGTGAGAGTTCGGGCGGTCCGCCCATGGAGAGAATCCACATGCCCGTCAAGAGGCCCAGCCCACGAAAAGCAACCGCGCGGCCCTTCCGCAAGGATCCAGCGACCCAGGGGATCCTGGATACGGCCTACAAACTCCAGAAGGCGGGCAGTCTTCAACAAGCGGAGTTGCTGTACCAGAAAGTCCTACTTGCGGAACCGGGCAACCCCTTCGTGCTCTATGCCTTGGGCACCATCGCCTTGAACCGCGGCGAAGCGGCCACGGCGGTTCCTCTACTGCAGAAAGCCCTCGCATCGGGCTACAAGGACGAAACGGTGTACACCCATTTGGGCATTGCCCTTCAAGCCGCGGGTCGTGGGGAAGAGGCCATGGAGGTGTACCGGGCCGGCATGAAACAGGATCCCAAGAACCCGCGCTACCACTCCAACGCTGCGGTGGTGCTGGCCCAGAAAGGTGATCACGAGTCTGCGCTGGCTGAGGCGAAGATCGCCTTGAAGCTGAACCCCAAGTTTGCGGCGGCCGCGATGAATGCAGGGTTCTTTCTCCAGGAACTGAACCGCCTGCCCGAAGCCATCGAGATGTTCGATCGTACGCTGCTCTATGACCCCAATAATGCCACTGTGCGCGACGCGCTGAAACTCGCGAAACAGCGGCTGAACACGCAGGGAGCCTAGATCTTCGACGCCCCAGGCGTTTGAAGCGAACCACTGCCACCTCTGCTGAAAATCATCAGCGCCACATGGGGATCAATCCGTGTGGCGCTGGTCTTCCAGGCAAAAAATTCAGAAACAACCAGGCGGATCGTTCGTCGTGTTGCTATCCGCCAAATAGGAGGATACGGAACTCGTGACGTAGTACCCGCTGGCTGAATTCAAGTTTTTGTTGAATGAGAAATTCAATTTAAAGGGTGCGCCGGGCACGTTCGTCACCTGCATGACGGAATAGGAACCCAGGGTCGTGTCCTTGACGATGGCTTGCCCCGAATAGGATGATCCGGTTCCGGGCCCCGATAGGATGGTCCAGATGAAGCTGGCTGTCTGGGGATAGACGCAGAACCGGGATCTTCCTATGTCATCAGTGAAGGAAAGGGCCGAGGTGAAGAGGATGGCACGTCCATTGACCAGGGAGATCTTGTTGTAGGAATACTGGCTGGCCGTGATCCCGTCGCCCAGATTCAAGCCAACGGTAGCGGAACTTCCGTTGGAGCCAGGGGACAGGTTGCTGGAATTCTGGTACTGGAACAGGATGTCACTCTTGTTCTCGTACATGATGACTTGGAATTCAATATGGCCGCTTCCACCGAAGTGGCGGAGGTCGTGCCATTGCACGATCAGGCGGCGGTTGGGTGCGGTGCCCTTGACTTGCCAGAGGACCATGCTGCTGGAGTTGATATTGAGATCGTCGAAGAAGGGCGCGATTCGGGGATAGCCATCCGGGTCAGGGAAGGAATAGTTGCTGTATTCGGTATCACCAGACCCAAATGTGATGTACCCGTTGCTGCCCACGTACATGGAACTGTAGGCGACGTTGTAGAAGGAGACCGGGAATGGCAGGGGCACGTTGACTGTTCGGTCATCACCATGGATGCTGGGTAGGTTGGTGCCCGTGGCAGAAATGTCATCGTAGGCGAAAACGGGCCCGCCGGGCATTGTGTTGTCTACGATGGCGTACCCTGCGCCGATGACGATCGGGCTTGGCGTTTGAGCTGAAGGCAAACTTGAAGCGGCCGTCTTGAAGCCTGCCCTGACAGGCTCGATGCTCCGCCCTTGCAAATCCTTGATATTGCCGGAGAGCGACAGGAGGTAGGTCTGGTCTGAAACCAGGGGATTGGCGGGAGTGAAGGTCGCGGTGGCATTCTGGTCTTCCAAGGTCACCAGGCCCGGCACCCTGTTCCCGCTGTGATCCGTCACCAGGAAAGATTCAGGGCGTAGTGTGGAAGCATCCATGGACTGTGTGAATGAGGCGCTGATGGGCGATCGGGTCCGTACATTCACGGCCCCATCGGCCGGAGTTGTCTTGACTAGGACGGGGCTCATTGGGGGGCTGACCGCGCTTTGCTTGGAGATTTCCCGGCTCCCCCCACAACCCAAAGCAAATCCAAGACCAACGAAGATGAGTGCGTGAAGAATACAGTTCTTGTGGTTCTGCTTCATGGTCTTACCTCATGGAAAAGAGTTGAGTTGGGATGAAATGCCCACCCCGCCGGCGTGATCTCCAGGAGGGGGGGGGGGGGGGCAAAGCTTCAAATCACCTTGAAGTAGGGCTAAAACATCCGGCGGGATCATCGGTCGTGAGTTTGTCGGCCAGGTAGGATGCCGCGGTGGAAGTGGGTTTGTAATAGCCGGAGGCGGAATTCAAAGTTTTGTTGTAGGAAAAGTTCAGAGTGAATGGGGCTCCAAACTTGTTGTTGACCTGCATCAACGAGTAACCACCTAGGAATATGTCTTTGACGATGGCATTCCCCGTATACGAGGTACCCGCCCCAGGGCCGGAAAGAATGTTCCACGTGAAGTCGCCGGTCTGAGGAGAAACGCAGAAACGAGTTCTTCCCGTATCATCCATGAATGAAAGGCCTTCACCCACGCCTGTGAAACCAAAAATGAAAGTGTTGGGTACGCCGGCATCGGGAACGACCGTTCCTGCAGTCAAACCACCACCACCACCGCCTGGATTCGGCTTGCCCAGGCTGTAAACCTGGGATGCGCCCACAGCATTGAGAGCCGCCATGGCATTGGTGTAATTGCTCGCCGCGCCGTAGTAGATATGGAACACCTTGGTGGCGCCCGCAGCCAGAGGCCCGAAGCCCAGGTCAAACAGAGCGCCATGGTCGTCTGGGCCGGAGTCCACCGCTTCCCCGGTGAAATCAATCCAGCTGGGCCCAGCGAACGGATTTCCATCCGCGAAGCCATCATCGCTGGAGAAAAGGACGGCACTGGCGCCGCCGGTCTGGACCGTGACCAGTTCGCTGAAGGGCGTCGGGGGGATGTCCCAATCCATGGGGCGGCGGTAGCGGAGATCCACGGTGTTCAAGCTGATGTTCTTGATGGTGACGGTGCATTCGAAAAGATTGGGCGACACGCTCGGATGATAGTCATGGGTGATCTTCAGCATGGGGATTTCTCCCCCTTGAAGCATCCGCACCACCGAGACGGCCGTCGTAGGCGTGGTGGTGAAGCTGTCCAGCACAAGGTTCGTGTAGCCGAAAACATCTCCAGCCTGGCCATAGGCGCCGGTGATGGCATCTCCCACTCCCCAGCCTTCGCAAGGGCAACCAGGTGCGAGGGACTCGCCGCCGGTGGGGATGAACGTGATGCCAACTTCTCCATTGATGAGGTTGCCGTAGGGCTGCACTCCCAACAAGACAACGCCATTGCTGAGGTTCGACCCACTGACCACCCCCTGGGCAACCGAGCGGAAGATGGTGGGTTGAGGGGGGCATGATTGGCTATGCTGCGTGGGCGTTTGAGCCGCCAAGGGTCCCGTGACCAAGGCAAGGGCCGCGAACCGCAGGATGCCAGCGCCGAGCGTAGATTTCAATTTCATGAAGGATCTCCTTTATTGAGGTTGTATCTCAGAGTATTCGCATGGATGGGGGAATCCGCAAGCGGCTATTTGGATTTTTAATAGAAAATCGGATCAATGTGGTTGGAACATTGTGCCCACTGAAGGGCCATGGCATGGGGTTGGATGGAGATTAAAAAAATCGGGAATAATCAATTTGCCTAGCGATATTTTATGATGTACCTTACCAGCAACCCATCCAACAGGAGGCCCTATGTTGAAACGTAATTCTTTTATTCTTGCAGGATTCCTGCTCGCATCTCCCTGGGCACTCAAGGCTCAGGCACCGAAAGTCAACGATGCGAACATCGCGATCCCCAGCGCAGCGATCCTGGCCATCAGCACAACAGAATGTCCCTCGGTCTACGGAATCTTGGGCAGTGGCTCCGTGGATCTGCCGGGCACATCCGGAACCCATTCCCCGCGCATTTTTCGCAATGGCACGCCCTCTTCCTGCGCGGTCCCGAAGTCATGGCCCGGCGTTTTTGGGTCTGGATCCTATGCCTATGACGCCTACACCCTGACCAATTCCACTGGGATTTCCCAGTGCGTCAACATGAATCTCTACGTCTATTCCAGCGAAGGCAACCAGATCCATCTCACGGTCTATAACGGATCCTTCAATCCAAGCAGCATCTCCACCAACTATCTCGCCGATTCTGGATCTAGCGCCCCTCCCGGTAGCTCAGTGGGACTCTCCCTCACCGTTGGAGCCGGGCAGTCCATCGTGGTGGTCTTGACCAATCCCTTTGGGACCGCGACCGGGCAGGATTACCTCCTGTCCTATGACAACTTGTGCGTCACCTACGATCGCAGCTACCTCGACGACATGGGGCGCTCGTCAATCTGCTACAACTCGTACACCGGCCAGTACAAATGGACTATCTTGTCGGGCTTCGGAGCTGGAACCGATTACACCGGACAGGCGATGATTTCAAATTCTGGCAACACCCTCAAGAGCGCCAGCATAGATCCACTCACCATCGTGTTCAACGTGTATCCGATCAATCAATCAGCTCTGGGCTTTTTCCACCCGCGCGCATGGGGCAACATGATCGGCAGCATCCTGGCAGACAAGAACATCAACAATAACCCACCTTCAGATTGCATTCGCATCATGGAAGACAAGCGATAGGTTTCCCGGGTCGAGCCGTCACGCCCGTGGTGCGCAAGGCGGTTGTGTGAAGTTCGGATTCGCGGCGCAGGTCCCTCCACGCATAAGGGCCCTGCGCCGTGTTTCTTGCAGTGGACGTCTAGGGACGAAAAGGGGGGCCATGCTGAATGTGCCCTTGGGTTCCTGTTGATGAGCCGATAAACTGGAAGGCTGAGTGAAAAGCTCTTGCGGAGAGACACGAATGCGCCTGAATTTCCATGCGGGATGGTTTCCGCTGTCGGTGGCCGCCACGCTGTTCGTGCTGGGATGCGGGGGTGCCGCCAGCGGTCCGGGCACTACGCCGCCCCCCGTGGTGGAAGCCCCCAGGATCAGTGTTCAGCCCCAGTCCCAAACCGTGTGGTCTCCTTTGGAGGCGACCTTCTCGGTCCAGGCCACCGGGGGTGGGACCCTGGCCTACCAGTGGCGCAAGAATGGCAGCCTTGACATTCCCGGAGCCAATTCCAACACCTACATGACTGGCCCCACCAGCGTCAGCGACCATGGCACATCCATTACCGTGGTAGTCAGCAATTCCGCGGGCAGCGTCACCAGTTCTCCCGCCATTCTGTCCGTGAATGAAAAACCCACCATTCAGCAGCAGCCAGGGGATCTCTCGGTGGCGGTGGGCGAATCCGCGAGCTTCCACGTGCAGGCCCAAGGCACCCCGGTGCTGCGCTACCAGTGGAAGCGGAATGGCGTGGTCATTCCGGGCGCCACGGATGTCACCTACACGATCCAGTCTGCCGTATTCGCGGACAATGGAGCCGCCTTCACTGTGGACGTCAGCAATTCCCTGGATACGGCGGTGAGCCAACCGGGCCGATTGATCGTGAGCAGTGTGCTCACCCCCCCCACGATCACCCAGCAACCCAACAGCATGAACGTGAATGTGGGCCAGACCGCCTCCTTCATGGTGAAGGCCAGTGGTTCCGAGCCTCTGAGTTTTCAGTGGCGCAGAAATGGCAGCGACCTTCCTGGATCCACGGAGAGCACCCTCGCCATCCCCAATGCCCAGGCTGAGGACGCGGGCTCCTACGACGTAGTGGTGAGAAACGATGCAGGGGCGGCGACGAGCGTCAGTGCCAATCTCACGGTGATGGTCACCCCTCCCACCATCGTCACCCAGCCTCAGGATGCGGTGGTGGGAACCGGTCAGACGGGCACCTTCACGATCGTGGTCGCCGGGAGCCAGCCTCTCCTTTACCAATGGCGCAGGAATGGAACAGAAATCCCCGGGGCCACGGATCCCTCCTACACCACCCCGATCGCGGCCATCGGGGATGATGGCACTCAGTTTTCAGTGCGCGTCTCCAATGCCGCGGGCAGCGTGACCAGCGAGAATGGCACGTTGCGGGTCTTTATCGCGCGCACGCTGCGGGGCCAGGTGGGAACTCTTTTCCAGACCTCCAGTGGTGAAGTCCCCGTGGGACGCGATCTCGCGTCCGTTGTCTTGGACGTGCTGCAACCGGATGGTCGTGGCGATTTCCATCGCTATGCTGCTTTGGGCTTGTCAGATGGAACCTTCACGGTCCCAGGAGTGCCTCCGGGGCCGTTCTACTTATTCATCCGCGGGGTGGGATCCGAACCCACAGAGGGGCTGTGGACAACGAACGAAATCATGGATCTGCGCAGGCTCCAGGCGGGGCGTTCCGATGGCGTTGTAGCGACAAGCGATCAAGCCGCGCTTGCTGTGAACATTCAAGGTACCCTGGCCGGCCAATTCACCAGGCTGCAGACCCTCGTGCCGAATCTTGGTCTGGTCTCAGACCTGGCGGGGAGCGGTCCGCTCTACCGATATCCTTGGAATGGACTGCCTCTGGTAGAAGCCAGCAAGGACGCAATGTGGGTGGCTGGCTTGAAATCCCAGACCACTGGCTCATCCATCCTGACGAACCTGGTGGGTGTCTTGGAAACCCCGCCATTCACCATGTCTCCCACCAATGAAACCAGGTTGAATGTGAATCTCCAGCCGGTGAGCACTGATCAGACTATTTCCTGGAAAGCCGACACCGATGCCTACGGAAGCCTGCTGCCTTTGGTGAATCCCGCGGTGGATCCGGTGCTTTCACGAGGCCCGTTCAGGGTGGATCTCCTGGCGCAACCTTTTGGCGCAAGCGCAGGCCCCCTGGCTCCCTGGCCCTCGATCTTGGAGTATCGCACCACCATTGCCGGGAATCTGGATTCCGGTGCTCTCGCTTTTGGGGACCCCTACCCACAGATCTGGGGACGGATGGTCCGGCTTCGGCAGGAGTTCGGTTTCGACCTGCCCATCCCGGGCACCTCCCAGTCGGTTCACGTGACGGATGCGATTCAGGAACTGTGGCCTCTGGACAGCTGGCCCCTGGCGCCCAGGACGCCCTTGCTCTCGCCTGTCCTGCAACCGAAGGTGGACAACGCGAGCCTGTTCACGCCACCAGCCAACATAGGGCTGGCACCAATCCTCACCTGGAGCGTCAAGGCAGGTGACCAGCCGAGCTACTTCATCGTGACCGTCTACAAAGTGGACCCGAGCGATGGGAGCCTTCAAGTGAGTACTGAGGTCACCACCGAGGTGCCCAATCTCGCCATCACCGATGGGCTTCTGCAGGCCGACTCCTATTACCTGGTGCGGATCGTGGCCTTCCAAAGCACGGCCTACGACCCCAACCTGCCCTGGCGGTTCACGTGGCCCCTGATTTCCGCACCGGTCTATTCGGCTGTCCTCCGTCCATGATCCGTCCGGGAATGCTTTCGGATCTCTAAGAGCTTATCCGTAAATAGTGTAGCATTCAGTCAGCCATGAACTCAAACTGTCACCAGGATGGAGGCAGCATGGCGAAGATTCATTCGTGGGAGGTTTCCGAAACTTTCTGGGA
>JAJYMZ010000167.1 GCA_021786615.1 Acidobacteriota bacterium | reverse complement strand
GCAGCTTCACATGGCCCAGGCCCGGCGTGCCCGGAGGATAGTTGGCGGGCCGCAGCAGGCGCGGCTCCTTGGCGAAGTAGGGTCCGATGTCCTTCACGTCAAACGCATGATTGCCCGTGGTGATGACATCCACCTGCAGCTTCTCGAACCAGTCCACCGCGATGCGCTCGGTGATGCCATTGCCGTGGGCGGCGTTTTCGCCGTTCACCACCAAAAAATCCACCGCGTATTCCAGACGCAACCCAGGCAGATGCGCCTCCATCAGCCGCCGCCCCGGTTCGCCCACCACATCGCCCAAGAATAGAATCCGCATCACTCAAGCCTAGAGGAGATCCACCCTCACTTGGGAAGGAATCAGGATTCTTCCTTTAGAGACGCATTGAGCGGGCCGAGGAGGGGCGGGTAGGTCTGGATCTTGACGATGGATGCCAGAATATCTTCGATCCGTAGCCGCCATCCACGTTCAAGCCGCATGGATTGCCTCGGCGAGGATACTGGCTTTCAATTGAATTTTGAGAGCATCAGTCGCAAAGCTTCTTCCCTGGTCATCATGCACCTCGGTTTCAACCTTGAGTATAAGAGTCAAAAAGCACGATGCGCTCGGGGTGGTGCACATCGGCCAGGTCGTCACAGAAAAATTGGATGGCGCCCGGCGCGATCATGGGGAAGTCCTTCCTTGCATCATGGAAGGCAAAGGGCGGGCGGCATGCCAGGTTGAAAAATTAGGTGGAACCGCGAATGCCGCGAATGGGCGCGAATGAGGAGAATGGTGGAACAAGGATTTGCATGTGCCATTTCGCGAGACTTCGCGTCATTCGCGGTTAAGGTTTTATCCAATGCCATCACCTGAACTGATTCCTCTAGGAAAACCTTGCGGCCAGGAAAACGAAGGCCCCGCGAATGCGGGGCCTTTGCGATCCACGTTGATGAATCCTAGAACCGGGCGCGGACGCCCAACTGCACTTCGCGGGTATAGCGATCGGGCAGATTGATGTAGCCGAAATCCGCGGTGGGCTGACCACTGGTGATGGTGGTCCGCTGGTTGGCCCAGTTGAAGACGTTGAACACGTCCATGAAGGTTTCCACCTGGAACCGCTTGGTGATCTCGAAATTCCGGGTCAGGCGGAGATCCAGCTTTTTGGTGTGGGGTTGACGGAACTGATTGCGCACTGTGCCCGGCAGATAGTCATTGCGTCCGCCATCGCCGTTGATGTCCGCGGAGGCGATGGCACTGTAGGTGCTGCCCGAGGTGTAGCTGAAGTTCACGGCTCCAGTGATGCCAAAGTAGACCGGGAAATACCCCGCGAAGACGAACCGGAAAGGCCGGTCATTGTCGCTGTAGGACAAGGTGGAGAGAGGATCGGATGGATTGTTGGAATTGGAATCTCCGCCGGCGCTGGCCGTGTTGCGCTCATTGGAGTTATTGTCCCGGGACCGGGACCAGGTGGCGTTGGTGGTGAAACCCCAGCCCTTGTCGGTGCGCATGGAAGCGGTCAGGATGAGGGCCTTGTAGGTGCCCTCGCCATCATTCTTGCTCAGGAACACATCGCCGAAATTCGTGAAGTCCAGCAAGTGCCCCCGAACCACGGCCTTGTTCGGGCGGCCCGAGGTGGAGAATTTGTTCAGGCCCGGCACGGCATAGCCGTCGTTGTAGTAGGAACCAGCCGGGGCGCCCACTTGGTTCAGGTTGATATTCACGAAATATTGCAGGTTCTCGAACTTCGCGTAGACACCCTGGATTCCCATGGTCAAGCCATTGCCGAAGGAATGATCCAGGCCCAGGGCCGTGCGCTTGGCCACCGTCAGCTTGTTGTTGGGGTCCCACACCTGGCCCTGGCGGCTGGCGGAACCCAGGCCCGCGAGCAGAGACGGATTCAAGGGGCTGAGTCTATTGCCAGTGACACGCTGGGCGTAGGACAAGGCTCCCGAGTTGAACCGGGCATTGGTGCTGCTGCCGTTACGGATGAAGTAGGTGGAGGTCGTGTTGCCATTGCTGTTCATGGTGTTCGACACGGTAAGGCTGGGGTTGGGACTGGAGAACCAGCCATAGCCGCCCCGGATCAGTGTCTTGCCATCCCCCTTCAGGTCCAACGTGAAACCGAAGCGGGGATCACTAGCCGTGCTGCTGTTGGCCTGGTCCAGGCCGTTGAACAGGACATTGGGCCGGGGATTGTCCGGCTGGACTTCCCGCGTGACGCGCAGGCCCAGGCTCAGGAGAAGCCTGCGATCCAGGAGCCCCTGGTACTGGCCCTGGACGTAACCGGCCAGGAGTTGGGATTTGTAGGCGATGGAACCGCCGAAATCGCTGTAGGAGCCCGCGTAGGTCATGAAGTCGGAGTTGCCAAGGGTGCCCGTGGCCCATTTGTTGGCCACCGAGTAGTTGCCGAACTGGAAGGAGCCATTCTGGTAGCGGAAGAAGGTGTTCTTGAAATCGAAGAGCTGCAGGTCCACGCCGCCCTTGACCGTCCAGTCGTTCTTGCTCCAGGTCAGGTTGTCAATGATCTGCCAGCTGTACTCGTCGAGGCCGTTGGGCAGAAAGTTGTTCTGGCCGGCCGAGAAGCCGCTGAACACCAGGAATTCAGGCGCAGCCGTGGAGTTGGCGAAGCGGGGGCGGCGCTCGATGGCTCGCTGGATGCGGGCTTCGTTCACGATGTTGGCGCCGAAAACGCTGTTCAATTCCAGCACCCAGGACAGGCCGCTGTTCTTTTCAAGGCCCTGCTGGGTCTGGCCCGTGGTGGGGGCGAAGCTGCTGCCGAACGATGTGGTGCCATTCTCGGACTTCCAGTCCTGGGCATTCACTCGCAGGGTAGCCCGGTGGTTCTCGTTGATGGTCCAATCCAGGCGGCCGAAGTAGACCGTATTATTCTTGTCGTTGGTATAGGTACGCCCACCTTCTTGGCCCAGTGTGCGGCCATCGTTGCCGACCACCAGGTTCCCGAAGGTGCCAATGAAGGTGGTGAAATTCGCCAGGCTGTTGCCGCCGGATGAGCTGATGGCAAAATCGGGCGTGAAGTCCTCTTTGTACTTGTATGTTTCCACGCCCACGAAATAAAAGAGTTTGTCCTTGATGATGGGACCGCCCACGTTCACGTTGAACTGGGTTTGGGTGAAGTTCTTCGTTCGAGCCTGTTCGGTATTGGTGGTGCCGCGTGGATCGTAGGGCACGGGGCGGATCTTCGCCACCAAGGACTTCGGGCGGATCTGGAAGAGCGCCGACCCGCCGAACTCGTTACCACCCGTCTTGGAGACCGCGTTGATCACCGCGCCCGCCGCGTTGCCGTACTGGGCGTCGAAGGCATTGGTGATGATCTGCAATTCCCGGATGGTGTCGGCGCCGAAGGCGAAGGGGATGCGGGTGGACCCGCGCTGCTCACCAAAGAAATTGGAATTGTAGCTGGCGCCGTCAATGGTCAGGTTGTTCTGGATGCCCCGGGCCCCTTCCACCGACACGCGGAAACCGTCCGGGTCCGGGACGGCGCCGGGGGTCAGGTTCACCAGGTCCGTGAAGCTGCGGCCATTGATGGGGATGCTCTCCACCAGCTTTTCGTCCACGGAGGTGGTGGTGCTGATCTGCTGGGAATCCAGGTTCGCTGCGACGGCCACAACTTCCACGGTGGCGGTGGCTTCGGCGGAATCCATGGTGAAGTTCATGATCGTGGTCTGGCCCAGGCTCACTTGCACACCGGAATTTCTCAAGGTGCGCATGCCCGGCGCCGTGATGGACAGCTCGTACATGCCCACGGGCATCAGGCTGAACTGGTAGTTGCCCTGGGCGTCGGCGCTCACGGTCCGGCTGAAGCCAGTCTCGCCGTTGCGCAACACGATGGCCGCGTTGGCGACGGCGCCACCTTTTTTTGCTTTCACCTGGCCGCGCACCGCGCCTGAGGTCTGCTGGGCCATCAAAGGGCCCGCCAAAGGCGCCGCGATGAGCACGGCGATGAGTCCGGAAAAGCGGATGTGCCTGTAATTCATACGAAGTTCCTCCGAATGGAAAAGATTATAGGGGATTGGCATAAGTCAAGAATAAATTAATGGTAACTTTCCCACGGAAGGTCCCATGTTTCCACACTCGCCCTCCGGCCACTAGGGAAATGTGCGCGTCATCATCTTGCACGAAAACGGGCGGCTTACGCCGCCCGTTGCCAGGAAACCCGTCCGGGGTCAGAAAGTCAGCCGGAGACCCAGCTGGACCTGCCTAGTGGGGAACAACGTGTCGTCCACTTGGGTGAGGGTGGTGAAGTAGCTCTTCTGGACAGGCGCTGCGTCGGTGCCTTGGTAGGCAATGCGGTGATAGGTGTCGGCGCGGTTGAAGAGATTGAACACATCCAGAGAAAGATCAAGCCGCATGCGGGAGATCTTCCATTCCCGGCTGAGACGGAGGTCCACGTTGGTCTGACTGGCCGTGCGCAAGGCGTTCCGCTCAGTGCCGATGGGGCGGTCCACCCGCATGGTGTCGCCGTTCAGATCGTTGGAGAAGAAGGGGGTGTAAGGCCGGCCCGAGAAATAACGGAGGGTCGCGCCAAACTGGATCTTGGTGAAGGGCTCCAGGTAGGAGCCATTTCCCACCAGCACGTGCCGACGGTCATTGTCCCCATAGCTGTAATCTTCACCTAGGCGGAGGGGATTCTGGATGCCCCAACTGTTGTAGTTCCGCTCATTGGAATCGTTGTCTTTGGCCTGGGCCCAGGTGTAGTAGAGCTGGGCCGTAAAGGGCGATTCCGCTTTCTGATACTTGGCGGACAGTGTGACCGCCGTGTACTTGGCTTCGGCATCGCTCACATAGACCTTCATCGGGCCATAGTTGGCATTGGGGCGAGTGAGGATGGGGCGACCTTGGGCATTGACGCTGGTCTCAGCCAGGTTGTAGTCCGTGATGCGTTCCAGGTTGACGGATTTGGCATAGGTGGCGTTGGCCCCCAGAACCCAACCCATCTTGAAAGCACGTTCAATCCCCAGGCTGAAGCGGTTGGTGGAGGGGTTCTTGAAGTTGGAAGCGAAGGTGGAAATCTGGGCTGTGCCGGCCAGGGTGGCTCTCTGTGCTGGCGTGAGCGAGTCCAGCGCGGCGGGGTCGATGGAGGCCGGTGCGGCCGGGTTGAAGCCAGCGCCATAGGCAATGCCCAGGGATTGGGCCAGGGCCAGTTGGGCCGGGCTATTGGCTCTGAAGGTGTAGGCCCCGACGCGCTGGGTGTTGTTGGTGAATACCTGATACAGGAAAATTGCGGGGGTGCGGCTGACGAAGCGGCCCGCGGAGGCGCGGACCACCGTGTTGCCCTTGTCGGCTTCGGGGGTCCAGGTGAGGCTCAGCCGTGGGCTGATGGCGTCAAAAGCCGGGATCTTGGCCGTGAGGGGCAGGGTGGAGGCCATGGGGTTGGAGACATCCAGGATGGGGAAGTCGGGATGGGTCTGCTTGTCATAGCGCAGGCCGAAACCCAGTTTCAAGGAGTTGGAAGCCCGCCAGTCGGATTGGATGAACAGGGCGAGATCCTGCTCCTTCTGATCGAATTTACCAGCTTCATATCCACCGAGGCCATTCAAACCGAAGTTCTGTGAGTAGGTTGCCCATTTGCCTTGCTCGAAATTGGTCAGACCTGGGGAGTTGAAGGAATAGGCTCCTTCCACGAAGGGCGCGAAGACCTCGAAGACGTTGTGGAAAATCAAGTCCAGGCCACCCTTCACCTGAAGGGTTGGGGTGAAGTAACTGATGGCTTCCGTGATCTGGGTCTTCTTCAACTCGAAGGCCCGGGTGAAGGGCACCTTGCCATAGGTGCCCACAGAACTGATGAACACCTGGGGGCCGTAGGATTCAGGCACGCGGGGCTGTTCGTCCTTGTTCCAGTTCAGTTTGAACTCATTGAGCCAGTTAGCGCCCAGAACCCAATTCCACTGAAGGCCCAAGGCCGTCGTGTTGTACTCATCCCGGGCGGTGGCTTCCTTGGCGTTGGTCTGACCCGCGTAATAGATGCTTTTCACGCTGGATTTGGTGATGTGGAGCTGGAGGGTGTGATCGGTGCTCACATTCCAATCAAAGCGGGCAAAAAAGTTGTCCCCGTCATTGGGCTTGGAGTAGTTACCCACCTTGGAAAGGAGAACGGCATCCGCAGGCTTGGCTGGATCCAAGGTGACGGGGTTGCTGCCACCCCACACGAAGTTCTGGGGGCGGCTCTCCCGCTGGAAGTCGAAGGCCACGAAGTAGAAGAGCTTGTCCTTGACGATGGGCCCGCCCAGGGACCCGCCATATTGGAGGGTCTTGAAATCGAGGATATCGTTGGCGCCTGGTTTCCCGGATACGTTCACTTCCTTGGCCACCCAGGAACTGGGGCGGTAGTAGTAGAAGATGCCGCCGCTCAGATCGTTGGAGCCCGACTTGGTGATGGCGTTGAGGTAACCGCCGCCCATGCGGCCGAACTCGGCCGAGGCGCCGTCGGTGACCACCTGGAATTCACGCACAGCCTCCATGGAAATGGAAAAGGGACTGCCGGCCACGGTGCTGGTGCCAGTGGCTCCCGCAAAGAAAGATGAGTTGTAGTCGCTGCCGTCAATGTTGATGGAGGTGTTCACGCCACGGGAGCCCGCGATGGCGATCTGGCCCCGGCCCGTGACATTCACCTGGGGAGCGAGGCTTGAATAGTCCAGAAGGCTGCGGCCTTTGATGGGTAGGTTGGTCAGTTCAGACGGAGAGACCGTGGCAGCCACCGTGGAACGCTCACTATCAACCTCGCTCGCAATGGCCACCACTTCCACCGTCGCGGCGCTCTCGGGGGCCAGTTTGATATTCAAGGGCGCGGCGTCGCCCAGATTCAGGGTGACATTGATATTGGACGCCGTGTGGAAACCGGCCTTGGAAATGCTCACCGCATAGGGGCCGACGGGCAGCGAGGGCGCCAGGTAGCGGCCGTTAGCGTCGGTCTGGACCGTGCGCATGAACCCGGTTTCACTATTGCGGATCACCACCGTGGCTCCCGCCACGGGGGAGCCTGACGCCGCTTTCACGGTGCCTGATAATTGCGCGGAAACGCCTTGGGCCATCAAAGGGCTCGCCAAGGGCGCCGCGATGAGCACGGCGAGAAGCCCGGAAATGCGGATATGCCTGTTTGCCATAATAAGTTCCTCCGAATCTGAGAAGATTACACGGGTTGGGGATCATCGCAAAGTTAAGAATCCGTAACATTCATCACAGGAACTAAAAGGGTGTTTCAACTCATATGAAGGAAAGCGGGCGTTCCTGGCATCCTTGGGGTGATCCGCATCCCTGGTAGGCTTTTGCTTTTACGGTTCCGGCCGCTTCGCTTTGGAAAACCCCATGCCCCTTCTGTTCCTGATGTCCAAGGCTGCTCGCCTTTTATTCGTTTCAGCTCTCTTGGCTTTCGCAACATCAACTTTTCTTTGGGCCCAGGCCACCATGCCCCTGGCGGAGATTCATTCCGGCATGAAAGGCACGGGCCGGACGGTCTTCAAGGGCGATCGCATCGAGACCTTTGAATTCGAGGTGCTGGGAGTCCAGCGCAACATCTCCCCAGGCCACAGCCTGATCCTGGTGAAGGCCAGCGGAGGGCCCCTGGCGGAAACAGGGATTCTCGCGGGCATGAGCGGATCTCCCTGTTATGTGGATGGCAAGCTCATCGGCGCTTTGAGCATCGGATTTCCCTTCGAGAAAGAGCCTTTGGGGGGCATCACGCCCATCGGCGAAATGCTGGATCAGCTCCGGGACCTGCCGGAGACCTCGCCAGTGCGCACCCCCTTGATCCTTCCAAAGGTTGACCCCCCCAAGGTGCTGAAGGCTGCCCTGCGGGGAGAGATGCTGTCCCTATCGGAGCTCATGGGTGAAAGCGGCCAGGCTTCCCAGGGCGCGTCGGCCTTGCCCTTGGTGATCTCGGGGACCCCCCTTTCGCCGGAGACCCAGTCGCTCTTCACCGGCCTGCCTTTGCGCTTCGCCAATGCAAGCGCCATGGTGTCGCCAGTGCCCAATGCCAAGGCCAGCCCCATCGAACCCGGCGGCATGGCTTCCATCGCGCTGGTGCAGGGCGACATGGACATGGCGGCCTCGGGCACCATCACCTGGATCAGCGGCAAGAAAGTGCTGTTGTTCGGCCATCAGCTTTTCAATCTGGGGGGCGTGGACCTGCCGCTCTGGTCGGCGACCGTAGCGGGCAGCGTCGCCAGCTACCAGTCCAGCTTCAAGCTCGCCCAGCCCGTGGCGCCCATCGGCGCGCTGCGGCTGGACCGCTCCGTGGGCGTGGGCGGCGTCCTGGGGGCCGAGCCGCGCATGGTGCCTTTGCGCATCGGCTTGAATCTGGCGGGCCGCAAGACTTTGAACTTCCGCTTCGAGATCATGGATCATCCCTTCATCACTCCCATCCTGGTTTCCGCCGTGGTGAACCAGACCTTGAATGGCTATGTGCGCGGCCTTGGCCTGCAGAGCCTGTCCCTGCAGGGCAATCTCAAGATCGCCGGGCATCCAGCCATCGAAATCGAGAATGTCATCGCGGATTTGAATCCCAATCGGCTGGCCCTCTTTGTGGGAGCCACGGTGCAGGCCCTGGCGATGAATCCCTTCGAGCGGCCAGTTTTCGAAGGCATCTCGCTGACCATCAAGGCCGAAGAACGCTTGGATCTCACGATGATTTCCGCGGTGCGGGTCCTCAAGGCCCACGTGAAGCGGGGAGAAACCCTGCCGGTGCTGGTGACCCTCCAGAACATCCAGGGCGTGCGTGAGAACGCGACCTTGAACATCCCGGTCCCTTACAATGCCCAGGTGGGAAAGGCCACCCTGCTGGTGGGGGATGGATTGAGCCTGGCCGCCGCGGATCCTGACGAGCGCGTCATTGACGTAAGCGGGCTCAACGACATCGTGCGCCTCTTGAATGGGGCCTTGCGCAACAACCACGCTTACGCGCTGCTGGTGCAAAGCCAGCCGGGCGCGGGCTTGCGGGGCAGCCGCATCGAGGGCATCCCGCCCTCCGTGGCGAGCCTCATCGCCAGCGATGGCGGCAGCTCCGACAACAAGCTCCAGCGGCACATCATCGGCCGCGCCTTGCTGCCTTTGCAGCGGGAAGTGAAGGGCCTGATCACGCTTGAAGTGGAAATTGACTGATTGCTTTTTGGCTGGAGAACTTTCATGCGTTCACGTGCGTTTCCGTTTTTAATCGCTGGGGCTAGCCTGCTGCAGGCTCAGCAGGCGATACCCCCCGCCGCGGTTTCCCCCGTCACCTTCAGCGGCTTCAACGACTGGCTCAGCGCCGAGGCCCGGGGGGTGCGCATCGGGTCCGATGGGCGG
>JAJYMZ010000060.1 GCA_021786615.1 Acidobacteriota bacterium | reverse complement strand
GGCGGTCTTTGGGATCTTTAAAGTGAATGGTTTGCCACCCAAACGCCCGTCGGTCCTCATGGCCCAAGCGAACACCCATCCCCTTCATCCCTGTTAAAAAAGCTTTATAAACAGGGATGAAGGGGATGCAGGGGATGCTGAGGAGGGCGCTCCGCGCCACCCCTATGATTGACTATCACCGCCTTTGATCTTGTCAAATTCGCAGGCGCGTGGACCCCAACTTGAAAGGGACTAAAGCGTTTTTATATCAACTCAGCGCGGCCTGACGACCCCTTGGTTTTGGTTGCGGCCCCTGGCCGCGCTGAGGTGAATCCATTCTTTGGCTTGCGGCAAATAGCCGCGCTGTGTGAATCAGTGTTCATCTGTGGTTCCCAAAGTTCATGGATGATTCGAGCTGCTTTGGCCGTGGGAATTGGCCACACTGAACTACTTTCAGCCTCCCGGACTTGAAAAATCGGCGGTGCGAAACGCCCGTCATAGCATCCCCTTCATCCCCTCCATCCCTGTTAAAAAACCAGTAAAAGGAATCCCGATCAAAATGCCTCAACCGTCCACCTGCCAGACCGCTGATTTCTTCGTGCTCCGCACGCCGAGCCTGCCTCTCGATGCGCTTTCATTTCAGCCCCAGGCAAAGCTGGAAGATGAAGCACTGGAGCCTTCCACCATGCGCCAGGAAAGGGATCGGGAAGCCTTGCGCCAGGTGCTCCGCGAACTCGCGAAGCAAGATGCCATCCGCGAAGCCTTGGCGCTGGCATCCCCGGACCTGGCCTCGCGGCTGGATGCCTGGCTGGAGGGCTCCCTCCAGGGCAAGGCCGCGCGGAACATCGAACAGTCCCTGGTGAAATACCTCAGCCGGATGAGCAGCCGCTGCACGCCCTTCGGCCTTTTCGCGGGCGTGTCCCTGGGGGCCTGGGGGCCGGCCAGCAGCCTTTCGGTGGAATCCTGGAAGCAGAGCCGCAAATTCGTGCGGCTGGATTGGGGCGTACTGGAAAGCTTGGTGGACCGCCTGGAGCGGGAGCCGGACGTGCGCTCGCTCATCGAGTATCGGCCCAACTCCAGCCTATTCGTTCAAGGGGGATGGTACCGGTACTTGGAACGAAGGGACCAGACGGGGCAGGGCCGCAGCTATCACCTGGAGGCTGCGGAGGCCACGGCTCATCTTGACTTCGTGCTTCAGCAAGCAGACGGGGGCGCGGGCCTGGCAACGCTGACGCTCAGCCTGGCGCGGCACATGAAGATCGAGCCCACGGTCGCCCATTCATTTTTGAATCAGCTCGTGGATGCCCAGGTGCTTTGCGGGGGGCTCTGTCCGCCGCTCACGGATCCTGATCCTTTAAGTCAGGTGATCGGCATCCTTGAGGGCGCTCCGGCCACGGCACCCAAGGCCGCGCCCCTCGTGGCGCTGAACCGGGAAATGGAGAGCATCCAAGAATCTCCCGTCGGTTCTTACCCGCTGGGCTACGCCAGCCACTTGACGTCCTTGATGTCAGTCATCGCATCTGAAACCCGGGATGTCCTTCAGGTGGACCTTTTCCGTCCTTCGCCCGGCTTGGCCTTGTCTCCCATGGTTCGCCAGGCCCTTGAGGAGGGCGCGGAAACACTGCGGCGCCTGACGCCACCGCCGGTTGAGAATCCTCTGGATCGCTTCCGGGCAGCCTTCGAGGCAAGGTACGGGACGCGATGGATGCCGTTGCTGGAGGTCCTGGACGAGGAAAGCGGCATCGGCTTCGACGGGGCGCCAGCGCTGGATTCGCCTCTGCTGGCGGGCCTGCCCTTTCAAGGCCCGGCTCCTTCCCGCCAGCTCACACGGCGGGATCTGATACTCATGGCGCAACTACAAAGGCTGGGGAGTTCCCTCACCTGGGAATTGGAGGACAGCGATCTTGAATCCCTCACGAATCCGGAGTCCCAACCCTTCCCCGCTTCCTTCGCGGCGCTGGCCAGCCTTGGGGCCTCCAGTTCCGGCGCCCTGGACCGGGGCGAGTTCCAGTTCTGGATGGAAAATTATTCAGGACCCACGGCCGCCCGCTGGCTGGGACGGTTCGCCTCGGGCGACTCCGCGCTGAAGGACCTGCTTCAAAATCACCTTCGGAAAGAGGAAGCCTTCAATCCAGAAGCCGTATTCGCAGAGGTGGTTCATGTGCCCGAAGGCCGCATGGGCAATGTCCTGGCCCGGCCTTCCCTTCGGGACTACGAGATCCCTTTTCTCGCGGCCCCGGGCGTGTCTGGAGACAAGGTCATCCTGCCTTCGGACCTGCGTGTGACCGTGCGCGGGAATCGCGTGTTCCTGGCTTCGGCGCGGCTGGGGCGGGAAGTGATTCCCAGGCTGTCCTCGGCCCACAACTACCGCCGGGGGCAGGTGGTCTACCGCTTCCTGGCCCACTTGCAGGACCAGGACGGGCGACCCGGGGGGTGGTCCTGGGGAGCCTTGGCTGAACAACCCTTTCTGCCCCGGGTCATCCGCGGGCGCCATGTCCTCAGCAAGGCGCGCTGGAGATTCGAAGCCAAGGAACTGAAAGCGGCGATGACTGGTTCCAGCGAAGGCGCATGGGGCGCTTTCCAGTACCTGCGGGAGAGCCGGGGGCTGCCCCGGTGGGTCCTACTGGCGGATGCGGACAACAGCCTGCGGGTGGATCTGGAGCAGGTGCTCTGGGTGGAGGCCCTCCATCACCTCGTGTCCAGCCGTTCAGCGTTCACGCTCACGGAATGTTTTCCGGATCCAGGCCAGGCCCTGGTCACTTCGCCGGAAGGACGGTTCATGCACGAACTGGTCATTCCCTTCGAGGCGAGCCCGGCTTCCCAGGCGAAGAAGATTCCGCTTCATCAAATGGCCAATCACGCTGAACCACGCACTTTTGCACCCGGCTCGGAGTGGCTCTACCTCAAGCTCTACTGCGGCCCCGCCAGCGCGGACCGGCTGCTGGTGGAACTGGAACCGCTGCTTCGGAGCACAAAAGCGCAGGGGCTTTGGGACCGCTGGCATTTCATCCGGTATCGCGACCCGGCTCCCCACCTGCGGTTGCGCTTCCATGGCCAGCCCGGCCGGCTGCTGGCGGAACTGCTGCCGCGGTTCAAGGCACACGTGGCGGACCATCTGGCCCAAGGCTTCGTCTCGAAGATCCAAGTGGACACCTTCGAACCGGAACTGGAGCGCTATGGGGGACCCCTCGGCTTCGCCCTGGCTGAAGCGTGGTTCTTCGAGGACAGCCAGCACATCCTGGAACAGCTGGCCGGCGGCCTGACGCGAGAGGAACGCTGGAGAGCCGGCCTGAAAGATGTGGACGGGATCTGGGCGGCCCTGGGCCTGAGTGTCCCCGCGCGCAAGGACCTGGCCCAGGCTTCGCGGGAGGGGTTCCGGAAAGAATTCCAGGATTCCGGGGATGGCGCGGTGCAGATCGGAAAGAAGTTCAGGGACTTCCGAAAAGAATTGGAGACGGGGTTCCCGCTCGCCTCGGGATTAGCAGCGGCTCCAGGCCTCCGTAGCCTGGCCAGGATCAAAGAGGCTTTCGGTGAGGGAGCCTTGGAGGGGGAATTCCCGAACATCGCCCAAAGCCTGTCGCACATGCACCTTAATCGCTTGCTGCGGACGGACCACCGGGAAAACGAATGGGTCCTCATGGAATTCCTGGCCCGGCTCTACGAATCCTGCCTCGCGCGGAATCCATGAGATCGGGTTGAGTTTGATCCGCAAATAAAACATTTGGAACCGCGAATTAACGCGAAAATCCGCGAATAAAAACTTCTCTGATGCGAACAGAGATATGGCCGCGCTCAGCCCTATTCGTAGTGCGTCCACATGGCAAGAATCACCACGATGGGTTCCCTAAATTTCAGGCTTCTTCCGGCGCCGCCCACAGCTGGATCCAGTCCGGAATCTGATGCCCCGGCATGGGGCGGGCGATGAAATAGCCCTGGGCCTGCTGGCAGCCCAGGGACTTCAGCAGATCCCATTCCGCGCGAGTCTCGACACCTTCGGCCACGGTCTTCAGCTTGAGCTTGTGGGCCAGATCCAGGCTGGTTTCGATGATGTTCCGGTGCCTGGGCTGGGTTGGGGAGTCCTTGACGAAAGACTGGTCAACCTTGAGTTCCGTGAACGGCACGTTGCTGAGTTGCTGCAGAGAGGAATAACCGGTCCCGAAATCATCAATGGAGAGCCCGAATCCCTTGAGGCGCAGCCTGGCCATCACGTTCAGCACCTTGGCCACGTCAATCATGACCTCGGTTTCGGTCACCTCCAGGATGATCTGCTTGGGATCGCAATCCGATTCCTTGACCAAGTCATGGAGCCGATCCGCGATGTTCACATCCTCCAGGCAGTGCATGGAGACATTCACTGAGGCGGTGAGGGAATACCCTCGCCTGGCCCAGGCTTTCAAGTAGCCGCAGGTCTGGGTCAACAGCACTTCGGTGAGGGGCGTCACCAGGTTTGCAAGCTCCATTTGGTGGATGAAATAAAGGGGCGAGACCACGCCATGGCCAGGACGGAACCAGCGCACGAGTGCCTCCACGCCCTGCACATCGCCGGTTTCGAAGGACACTTTCGGCTGGAAGAAGGCGATAAATTCGCGTTCCTTTAAACCGCGCTTTAAATCCTCCACATCGAATTCCGTGCGCGTGACATAGGCCTCTTTGCTGGCCTCCTTGGGCTGGAAGCTGGCCAGGCAATTGGTGAGGTCCTGCAGGTTAAGGGGTTTGGCGATGGCCCCCAGCACTTGCAATCCATAGGCGCGGGCCATGGTCTCCACGGTGTTCAGGATGGAAACTTCCATGGCGCTGACCACCGCCAATCCTTGAGCCAATTTTCCTTGAGCCACATGGCTGATGAATTCCACGCCATCCATTTCAGGCATGTCGAGATCGCACAAGATGATGTCCACGGGCTCGCCCCGCTGAGCCAGCAGGAGCAAAGCTTCCTGTCCATTGCTGGCCTCGAGGATCGTTTCAGCTCCGAGGCCTTTCAACAGCCGGAGGGTCATCCGTCGCTGAAAGTCGTGATCCTCAACGACCAGGATGGTGCGATTGCTCAGATCCATGGTCCTATCTCCATCATCCAAATGACACTTGATGTAGATACTAGGCTCATGCGGTCCCGGATTTGGCCGGAATTTAATAGCCAGGCAAGACCAACCTATTTCCACCCCCGCCAGGTCATGGTCACTTCAGTGGGCCCCCGCGGCCAGCGCGCCACGAAATCCGCGCGCCCACCACAACAAGGAGCCCGAAACCAGAATCGCGGGCACGGCCACGAGCAGGGCCCGGCTCAACCCCCCGCCACCACCGCCCAGATGATCGCTGACCATGCCCACCAATTTGGGGCTGATGGCATCCCCGAAGAGATGGATGAAAAGCACGTTGATCGCCACGCCGGTGGCCCGGACGCTGGATGGCAGGCAGCTCACCGTGAGGGCGTTCACGGGGCTGGTGTTGATGAAGAGCAGCAGCATTCCCACAAAGAAAAGTACGTAAGTGAGATGCAGGCTGCCCGAGGAAACGGCCCAGACCACGGCGGGCCCGGCGGAAAGCAGCGTCAGGCCGCTGATCCAGACGCCCGCATCGGGCCAGCGGTGCTGAAGTTTTCCGGTGAGGATGCCCCCCATGAACGTGCCCAGGATGCCCGTCACCACCGCCAGCCCGCCGAAGACCATACCGGCCTCGCCCACGCTTACGGAGAATTTCCGTTGCAGAAGCGTGGGCCCCCAGGTGGCCAGGGCGCCCATGGCGAAGGTGTAGCCCACGTAACTGCCAGTACAGGCCAGCCAGATGCGGTTCTTGAAAATGGCGCCGAGCTTCTGAAGCCAGCTGGCGGAAGCGCTGAGATCAGGCAGATGGTCCATGGCGCCCCGCAGGGGGTCCGAAAGCAGCATCATGCGCCCCGCGAGCAACAGCCCCGGAAGGCCCGCCACCAGAAAGGCCGCCCGCCAGCCATAGTGCTGGGCCACGAGGCCGCCGAGACCATAGCCCAGCGCCGAGCCCACCGGGATGGCGAGGTAGAACCAGGTGAATTTTGCCGCCCGTTCATCCTCTGGTATCACATCGCTCAGGATGGCTGGCCCCAGCGTGGCGTAGGCGGCTTCTCCCACGCCCACCAGCGATCGCGTGAGCAGCAGCATGGGGTAGCTGTGGACGAAGGCCGCCAGCATGGTGGCAATGCTCCACAGGGCCACGCCCGCCGCCACCAGGCGCGGGCGGTGATAGCGATCCGCCAGCCAGCCGAAAACCGGCGCCGCCACCATGTAGACCAGCACGAACACCAGCGTCAGGCTCCCCAGTTGGGAGTCCACGAGATGCAGATCCTTGCCCAGGGGTTCGAGAATCGCCGCCACCACGTAGCGATCCAGGTAGTTCACCAGGTTGATGCTGGTCAGCAGGACCAGGAGTTTTGTGGCGGGCTTCATGAGTGGGGAGTCCGGGTGGGCTGTGGGCTGTGGGCGGTAGGCGGTAGGGGGCAGCATCTGTTGGTCTACAGCCCAATGCCTACAGCCTACAGCCAAGAACTTGAACTCGGGACTCAAGCTTCCCGCTCAATTCACGTTCTTGATCCCTCTTGGCGCCCGCGGCCCCTCACGGGGTTCTCGGCCGATGAGCACGAGCTCCACGAGACTTGCCACGAGACTCGTGATGAGCGCGCCGAAAAAGCCCGCCCAGAAGCCGTCCACCCTGAAGTCCAGGCCCAGGTGATGGGAAAGGGCTCCCGCCAGCCAGAACACGAGGCCGTTGATCACCAGGCTGAAGCAGCCGAAAGAAAACACCACCGGGATGAAGGCGATGAATTTCAGCAGCGGTCCCAAGGTCGCGTTCAGCACCCCCAGCACCACCGCCACCGCCAGCAGGTCCAGGAAGGACCCGTGGTGGAGGCCTGGCACCACGTAGCTCGCCACCAGAAGCCCGATGGCGGAGAAGAGGAAGCGGAGGATGGTTCTCATGGATGTCAGTGTAGGTGCGCCAAGGCTCATTGCGGAAAAGACACGGGAAATCTAGCCCCCCCGGCTACGGCCCCTTATGTCGGGGCGCCATCGAATAAACCAGATTATTTTGCAGCAACGACTTCCCGCCATGCTTGCCCATGATGAAAGGCCAGCCATTCACGGGTGGGCCGCCCCAGCCAGGGCGGCCGTCCCGTGAGGCAGACACCACCAGGCTGTCCTCGGCGGAGCGATGTACCGCATCAGGAAAGGGGCCGCTTGAAGATCACCAGGATGTCGCGGGTCTCACGGTTCTCGAACGTGGACACCAGTTCCCAGCCTTCCTGGCCGAGTCCATTGAATTGATCTTGGAGTCCCTGTGCATCCAAGCGACCCAGAAATGAGGATGCATCGTGCTTCAAGGTTTTGTATTCCCACTTCATGAAGCCTCCACGGGACAAGGCAGAATCAGGTTCCTTCAGCCTAGCATTCTGGAAAATCAGAACCACCAGTTTGGCTACTCATCAGCCCATGGGATACTTCTGCTGATGGCTTTCGGAGCGTGCATGGCTGCGTTTGATTTGATCGTGATCGGAAGTGGCCCCGGGGGCTACATCGCCGCGGTGCGGGGCGCCCAGCTGGGACTGGCCACGGCCCTGGTGGAAAAGGATCCCGCGGGCCTGGGCGGCACTTGCCTGCGCCGAGGCTGCATCCCCGCCAAGACCTGGCTGGAGACCGCCCATCGCTTCGAGCAGATGGAAAGCCTCAAGGAGTTCGGCATCGCCGACGTGGATGTGTCCAAGATGCGCGCGGACCTCTCGGCCATCGTCACCCGCAAGAACCGCATCGTGCTCAAGAACGGCAAGGGCATCGAATACCTGATGAAGAAGAACAAAGTCACGGTGCTGAAGGGCATCGGCAAGCTGCTGGGCGGCGGCCGCGTGGTGGTGGAGCAGGTGGTCCACACCGCCAAGAAGATCATTCTGGCCACGGGCTCCGTGCCCCGGGAATTGCCGGGTCTGGAAACCGACGGCCAGCGCGTGCTCAACAGCGATCACATCCTGGAACTGACCGAATTGCCAAGCCATCTGGTGATCCTGGGGGGCGGCGCCATCGGCGTGGAATTCGCCTCCACCTTTGCGCGCCTGGGCAGCAAGGTCACGCTGGTGGAAATGATGGACCAGCTGGTGCCCATCGAGGACACCGCCATTGGCGAGGAACTGGCCAAGATCTTCACCAAGTCCTACAAGATGGACGTCCGCGTGAAGACGAAGATCGCCCGCATCGAGCGGTTCGCCGACAAGGTGATCTGCCATCTCGAAGGCGACAAGCCCGGAAGCATCGAAGCCAGCCACGTCCTCATTTCCGTGGGCCGCGCGCCGGTGACGGCGAACATCGGCCTGGAGAACACCAAGGCCACCCAGGAGCGGGGCTTCGTGGACGTCAACGACTTCATGCTGACGAAAGAGGAGGGCCTTTACGCCATCGGCGACATTGTCAAGACGCCGATGCTCGCGCACGTAGCCAGTGACGAAGGCATTGTGGCCGCCGAGCACGCCGCGAAATCCTTGGGCGTGGACGTGCATCCCCATCCCATCGCCTACGACCGCGTGCCCGGTTGCACTTATTGCGATCCCGAGATCGGCAGCGTCGGCCTCACGGAGCGCGCCGCGCGGGAGAAGGGATTCGATGTGCAGGTGGGGCAGTTCCCTTTCATGCCCATGGCCAAGGCCAACATCGTGGGCGAGCCCCACGGCTTCATCAAGCTCGTGGCGGACAAGAAGTACGGAGAAATCCTGGGCATCCACATCATCGGCCCCAAGGCCACGGAGCTGGTGGCGTCCAGCCTGGCGCTCCTGGGCGGCGAATACACCGTGGAAGAGCTCATCAACACCATGTACCCGCACCCGACTTTGAACGAAGTCTTCCCAGAAGCCGCCCGCGCGGTCTATGGCCGCGCCCTGAACATTTAGGAGCCGTGCCAAAATAACCTGTGCAGTTCAGGTTATTTTGCTACGGCCCCTTATGTCGGTGCGCCATCGAACTGACCAGTTTATTTTGAAGCAACGACTTAATGAACCTGCAGGAGTGAATGTGATTCCGATCGGAAGACTGGGCCGCGTCAACGAAGGCGACTACAAGAACTGGTACGTGATGGTGCACGACACGCCGGGCATGGGTCTGCTGGTGGTGAAGGCCCTGGACGCGGAAATGAGCAACACCAAGCTCTTCCACGGCCCCCTCAAGGACCTGGCGGAGGTGGAGGACTACTTCGTTCAGCAGAATTTGAAGGTAGATTGGGAAGCCTGATGGGGCTATTCCTTGCCGCGCTCACCTGTCTATCGCTGACGGCGCAGGCTCCCCGCGGAACCCTTCGCTATGGTTCGGGTACGCGGCGCGTGGAGCTGCAGGTCCTGGACGGCAATCATCCGGCGCTTATCGCGCTGCGCCCGGAAAAGGGCGAGGCG
>JAJYMZ010000152.1 GCA_021786615.1 Acidobacteriota bacterium | reverse complement strand
ATCTATCGGAGTCTGGAATGATCACCCTGGAAATCAAGGGCATGACCTGCGGCCATTGCGTGCATGCGGTGACGGAGGCGCTGCAAGGCGTGGCAGGCGTCGAGCAGGTGCTCGAGGTCAATTTGCAAACGGGGAAGGCAACGCTACAGGGCGAGGCGGATCCTGCGGCGCTGGTGAAGGCCGTGGAGGACGAGGGCTACAAAGCCGTGGTGCTTTCGTGACGGCGGTGAAAGGCCACGCGCACCACGCTCATCACGGATTGAAGCTGGATTTGACCGTGCGCGCGGATGCCAGGCGGCGGCTGCAATCCATCCGCGGCCATGTGGAAGGCATTTTACGGATGCTGGAGGAGGACGGTGCCTACTGCGTGGACGTCCTCAAGCAGATCAAGGCCGTGGAGGGCGCCCTGGGCCGCGTGGGGGACATCGTGCTGCGCAGCCACCTGGCGGAGCATGTGGTGACCGCCGCCGCGCGGGGTGACGAAGCCCGCATGGTGGATGAGCTGATGGAACTGCTGAAGTATCGGTGAGGGATGGGGTGTGAGCTATGGGTCAAGAGTCGAGAGTCGAGAGTCGAGAGCCAAGGGTTTCAAGTCCCAAGTCCCAAGTCCCAAGTCTCAAGTTCCAATTCCCCTGCCAATGCCACAAAGTATGCTGCCCATGGCCAACTGCCTATGGCCCCAAATCCTAGCACTCAACTCTCAACTCTCGACTCTCGACTCACAGTGCTTGGGAACATCAGCCTGGTGACTGACCGAGGAAAAAATGGAAACCCACACCTATCGAATCGAAGGCATGACCTGCGCCTCCTGCGTGCGGCGCGTGGAGAAGGCGCTTCAAGGGGTGCCTGGCGTGGCCAGCGCCACCGTGAACCTGGCCACGGAAGAGGCCACAGTCACCTTTGACGGAGTCCGCCCAGAAAAGTTGGCGCAGGCTTTGGCAGAACGGGGCTACGCATTGGTGATGGATCCTACCGGGGAAGAAAAAAGCCGGGAGCTGCGCGAGGCCTTGCTGCGGACGGGGCTGGCGTGGGCCTTCACGCTGCCGCTCCTCGTTTCCATGGTGCCCGGAGCGATGCTTCATCTGGACTGGAGGCTTCAGGCGCTGCTCAGCGCGGGGGTGGTCTTCGGGGCGGGCGGGGGGTTCTTCAAAAGGGCCGCGCTTCAGCTGCTCCATGCCGAGACCACCATGGACACCCTGGTGGCCCTGGGCGCGGGCGTTTCCTGGGGTTTTGGGTTGATAGAGGGTCTTCGCGGGGAGCATAACTTAACCTTCGAAACCGCCGGAGCCCTGGTCGCCTTTTTATTGCTGGGCAAGTACCTGGAGATCCGCGCCAAGGTGCACACCGGGGACAGCCTGACTTCCCTGCTGAAGCTCGCGCCTTCCACCGCGCTGCGGCTGGACGGAGAGGGCCGCGAAGAAGACATTCCTGTCTCGATGCTGAAACCCGGCGACCGCGTGCGCGCCCGGCCCGGCTCAGCCATTCCCGTGGACGGCCTGGTGCTGGCGGGTTCCGCGGATGTGGAGGAGGCGCTGCTCACGGGCGAGCCGCTGCCGGTGCCCAAGCTGGCGGGTGATGCGGTCATCGCGGGCGCCTTGGTGCATGGAGGCAGCCTGGACATCGAAGTTCGCGCGGCGGGCCGGGATACCTGGCTCGCGAAATTGGCCCAGCAGGTGGGCGAAGCCAAGGCTTCCAAAGCCCCCATCCAGGCCCTGGCCGATCGCATCAGCGCCGTCTTCGTGCCCGTGATCCTGGTGCTGGCAGCCCTCACATTCGCCGCATGGTGGATGCATTCGGGTGATATTTCACAGGCCTGGCGGCCGGCGGTGACGGTGCTGGTCATCGCCTGTCCTTGCGCCCTGGGCCTCGCCACGCCCGTGGCGCTCACCACGGCCCTGGGCACGGCGGCCCGAAACGGACTGCTGGTGCGCGACGCGGCGGCCTTCGAGCGCCTGGGATCCATCACGGATCTCGCATTTGACAAGACCGGGACCCTCACACTCGGCAAGCCCTTGCTGCGGGAGACGCGCATCCTATCCGAGGACGGAACCGATCTGCTGCGCCTGGCGGCGGCCCTGGAGCGGGATTCCGAGCATCCTCTAGCCAAGGGCATCCGCGATGCGGCCAAGGGCCTGGTACTTCCTCGGGTCCAGGATTTCCGCGCGCATCCCGGCGGGGGCGTATCAGGCGTCATCGAAGGCCGGGCCCTGAGGCTCGGGAACGCCGCCTTCATCGGCGCGGAATTTACGGATGTGCCGGCGGACGCGACGGCGGTGGGCCTGGCGGAAGAGTCTCGATTGCTGGGTCTGCTCATTCTGGCGGACGCCGTGCGGCCCGATGCCTTGGCGGCGGTGGAGGCGCTCCAAGGCGAGGGATTGCGGCTTCATCTCTTCAGTGGAGACCGCCCTGAGCCCGTGCAGAAACTGGCGATGGAGCTGGGCATCGCCGAAGCCCTTGGTGGCTGCTCGCCCGCCGTGAAACAAACCCATATCGCTGAAATGCAACAGCAAGGCCGCATCGTGGCCTTCGTGGGTGATGGCGTCAATGATGCGCCGGCCCTGGCCCAGGCGGACGCGGGCCTCAGCCTGTCAGGGCTCGAAGCCGCCCAGGGCGCGGCCCCGCTGAACCTGCTGCGGGAAGGGCTGGAACCTTTGCTCAACGCCCGGCGCCTGGCCCGGAAAACTAAAAAAATCATCCGCCAGAACCTGGGCTGGGCTTTCGGCTACAACCTGCTGCTGGTGCCCCTCGCCGCCTTCGGGCAGCTGGAACGCTTCGGCGGCCCCATGCTCGCGGGCGCCGCCATGGGCCTCAGTTCCTTCACGGTCGTGCTCAACGCGCTGCGGCTGCGGAGAATCTGAATGTCAACCCCACCACCATTTCATAGACACTGACTCCATGGCTTTTTCTCCATTCGAAGGCGTGCTGCTGGATGATCCGCGGGAACCCATTCCGGGATCGCTGGCGGTGCTGTTGCACCTGCGGGTGGAGCGGCAACTGGCGGCTGCGAATCGGCGCCCCAGGCTTACGCGGGAAGCCATGCTGGACCGGTCCAGAGCCTGCCAGGATTTGCTGCGCCAGGGGCTGCTGCCTGATCAGCTGCGTGGACTTGCATCTCAGGGATTGCGCCTCGGAAACCAAACCGACGCCCGCAGTCTGGCCTCGCTGCTGAGCCATTTCGAGGCCTACCTCGCGGCTGTGGATGAGGCTGGTTTCATCGAGCCCTTCCGGGCGCTGTGGGAGGCCGCGAACCAGCAGACATCAGGCGGGCGGGGCTTCTGGGTGGAGCGCACTGAGGAGGATGGTCCCCTGCTGGCGCGGCTCGATGACCTGGCGCCACCGCGGCTGCGGGCGCTCATGGCGCTGCCGGAAGTCGGCACCGTGCGCTTCCAGTTGGCCACGGAGCGGGGCAGCGGCGCGAAAAGCCTCTTCGATCGCAAAGCCCCGCATCTGGTGGATCAACTGCTGCCCAACCTCGAGGCCGCCGCATCCAGTCTTGAGCATTTTGAAATCGAGGCCCCGGCTGGCTGGGCGGAAAACCCCTGGGGAGCCGCGCTGGATGGGCTTTTCGAGGGGCCGCTGCAACTGGATGCGGCAGCACGTTCCTGTCTGCGGCGCAGCCTGCTGCCCACGCCCTTCGCCGTGCTGCGCGCGGCGGTGGAACAGGTCGCAGCTTGGATGGAGGAAGGCATCGAGCCCCATCAGATCGCGCTCATCCATCCCGATCCTCCCTCCATCGCAACTTTGCTGGATGGTCTGCTGCGGGCTGAAGGCATGGGCTTGGCGGTGCTGCCGGGCCGCAGCCTGGATCGCGTGAGACCGTGGACTTCCTTGCTGGCCTTGTTCGATGGTTTGCTGGGGGATGATCCCCAATCCCTCGCCGAAGGATTGCTGGCGGCGGAGGGCGGCGCCTGGCGCGATTTGGCTGAAGGCCTGGCGGCTCTGGACCAGACCGGCCTGAACGCGATCCACACCGTGCCGGCCCAGGTCCGCATCGCTGAATCCTGGGGCCGGTTGCTGTCCTTGCGCAACCAGCGGCAGGCGCCGGGCGCCTGGGCCGAGACCCTTCAGCGCCTGGCCCTGGGGATGGACATGGTGCGACGCGGAGATGATTTCTACGGCATCCTCGGCTTGTTGAAGGAAGCTTGGGGGCAAGAACGCGGATCATGGACCTTGGCAGACATGCTGGAAGCGCTGCGTACCTTTCTGGAAGTGGGCACGGAAGCCCCGGACATGTATCCGGGGGGGACCGCCCGGTCGCTTCGCTCCCTCTACGTCCCCCCCGGACCCCCCGCCTCCTGGTCGGGGGACCCGCCCATGAGGTCTTATCGAGGCAGTGACGAGGGCATTCGTTTACTTTCAACCACTGCCTTGCTGAAGGGCTGGGAGGGCGCCAGGGCCACGCTGTTGATGGATCTCGGAGAAGGGGTCTGGCCCGCGCAGGCGCAGCCCCCCGCGGACCTGGATTGGGAGCGCCGCGCGGCCATCAATGCGGTGCTGCGCGCGGCGCCGCAAACCGGCGATTTTCCGCCGAGCCTCCAGTCATTTTGGCTGGGCCGGGCCGAAGGTGAGGAACGGCTGCCACGCTCCTTCCATCATGACGCATTCGCCTTCAACACCGCCCTGGCCCTTACCCGCGAACAGTTCGTGGCCTTGAGTTCGGCCACCGACGAAGAAGGCCAGGGAAGATCCCAGGGGTTTTTCTGGAAGGCTCTGGAGGGTGTTGGGGAATGGCGCCTGGACACGGCGCGTTCCTTCACCCATCTGCGCCATCGCTGGGATGGCCCTGCATCTGCTGGGCTTTCATCAGAACGGCAGATGAGTCTGCGGGTGCAGGATCCTGCAGACTTCCCGGCCTTGAACACCGGCATCCCGAGATCCGATTTGACCCCCGGATGGTGGATTGAAGGTGAAAGCGCCGATCGCCCGGTTTCCCCTACGCGACTGGAATCCCTGGCCCGCTGCCCCTTTCGCGTGTTCGCGGAAAAGGGCCTGAAGGTTTCCAGCTGGAAACCGGGGAAGCGCACCGCGCTGGATGTGGGCACCGTGGCGCACGCCCTGATGCAGCGGGTGCTTGGTGGCTTGGAGGGCGCCGCCCACTGGCCCGACGCCTTCAAGGAACGGCATTCCCTCGGCAGTGTGGATGGATGGACGCTGGAATCCTTGTTCACACAAAGCTGGAAGGAAGATGCCGAGGCCATCCTTTCGGCCATGCATGACGCGCCGTCCTCGAGAGATGGACAAATCCTGAAGCTCGCGGTGGAAGGCCTGCTTCCGGGCCTCGCGGACACGGTGGCCTGGGATCTCGCCCAGCCAAAACCCATGGCGGAAGAACTGGAAGCCCTGGGTATCGCAGACAGCGATGCAAGCGAAGAGCGATGGCAGCGGTCCATCGTCGGGCTGGAATACAAGCTCGCGGCTCAGGATGTGGGACCGGAGCTGGGCCTTGCTGCTCCGCTTTGGCTCCGCGGGCAGGTGGATCGCCTGGAGCGATGGAGCCGTGAAGACGCGTGCTTCCTGCGCGTGGTGGACTACAAGACCAGCAGCCGCGCCCGCCTTGCTGGCTATGAAGATGATGGCGGACTGCTGGGGCCGCACCTGCAGCTGCCCCTCTATCAGTGGCTGGTGGAACGCTCCTTTGGGCTTCCGTCAAGCGCCTTGTTGTGGCCGCTCAAGACCGGCCAGCGGCCGATCCCTGCGATGTTGGCTTTGAACGATGCAACGAATCGCGGTGGGTTGAAATCGCACGTTCGGCTCATGGTGGAACGCGCGCGCTCCGGCGAATTTCCGCCGGTGCCGGGGGACCATTGCGGCACCTGTTCGTTGTCCGTTCTGTGTGGCCGGCCCGTGGATGTGGAAGCGGTGGAATCCGGGGAAGCCCGGGAAACCAGCGAGGCGGAAGCATGAGCCCGCTGCCCGCGCTGGACCTCGCGGATCCGATGCTCGCGGGCCAACTGCCCGGGCGATCCCTCGCGATTTCCGCTGGGGCGGGCAGCGGTAAAACCTTTACCCTTGTCACGCTGGTGCTGGGATTTCTCGGCCGGGACGGCACGCGGGCCTACGAGGTCATGGCCACCACCTTCGGCCGGGAATCCGCCGCGGATCTGAAAGCGCGCGTCCTGGGGCCGCTGGATGCGCTCGCCCAGTGGGATGAAGCCTTCTGGAACGAAGCGCTCATGGCCCTTCGAGATGGCTGGGCTCAGTGGGACGCGCTGCTGAAAGCGGCCGGCGCGCCCGGCGAAATCGCGCTTTCCGCGCGGCAGTGGTTCAGCGGGGGACGCTGGCCGCTCTGGACTTCATCCTCCGCCAAGGCGCGCTCCCATTGGATCCGCACGCGGCGCGAAGCCGAGGGTCTGGAAGTGTCCACGGTCCATGGCGTGGCGCTGGAGGCGCTCCGACGCTCAGGCGAAGCCGGCGCCGAGCTGCTGCCGGCGGATGATCCCCGCCTGGAAGCGCTGCTTCGGGGGGCTGGACGGGAGGTCCTTGAGCTTCCAGAACACCACCGGGACTTTCTCATGGCCAGGAAACTGCTTGCTTGGCTCGAGGGCGATGAGGCCGGGGCCTCGCGCTGGCAGGGCATGTGCGAAGCCTTTGACGCGCACACGGACGCCCTTGGCGGCTGGCGCGAGAACACCGAAACCGAGGACACGGCCGAGGCATTCTGGTGCGCCGCGGGGGAATGGCTGGAAGCCTATGCCCCTTTCGGCGAAACCCCCATGCGGGCAGCAAAAATCACGCAGCAAGGAAAGCCGCATGGAAGTTTCATCCTGAATGGATTGAAGAAGATCGTCACGGCCCCGGTGATGAACGCTCCCGGCGCCGAAGTTTTGCGTTTCGTCGAAGCCATGGCCCGAAGCATTCCCACCTCCGAGGGAAAAATTCCGGCCCAGTACTACGCGCCAGAGTTCGTGGAGGCCATGGCCCCATTGCAGGAAGTCCTGCCGGGCCTCATGGAGCATTGGCTCAGCCTGCTGCTGGAGAGGGTTTTCCTGCGTTTTCTCGTCTTGAAGGAAGCGCGCCGGTGGCTGAGCTACGGCGATCTCGTCCGGAAAGCCCTGGCGCAAGTGCTGGCCGTTCCGGTCCCGCGCCATCCCAGGCTGCTGCTGGTGGATGAATTCCAGGACATCAATCCCGTGCAGGCGGCCTTCCTGAATGCCTTGGGGGCCGAGGCCACCGTGGTGGTGGGGGATCCCAAGCAGGCCATCTACGGCTTTCGCGGGGGCGTGGCTGACCTGCTGAGGCAGCGCATCGAGACCGCTTCCGCGCAAGGCCTGGCCTTCCGCCTGCCGCGCAATCATCGTTCCACGGCTCCAGTGGTGAAGGTGGCCAACACCTTCGTGAATGCCATCGTCCCATTGCTGGATGCAGGCGCGGTGGATCCGGACGGAGAACAGGCGGACGGAGGGGATTCCAGCGGTGAAGCCTTGGTCGCAGTGGCGCGGGTGGATTCAGAGCGGCCCAAGGGCGCGGATCTTCCGGCTGCGGCGGCCTGGATCGCGACGCTCAGCGGCGAGGCGGGATGGCGAAGTCTTGGCATGACCGAGATGGCTTGTCCCGGCCCGCGCAGAAGGGCGCTGCTGCTGCCCTTCCGCAACGGCTTGCCGGCGCTCCGGCGGGCGCTCCAACAGCGGGGCGTGGAGCCCCTGGTGCAGACCCGCGATGGATTCTGGGAGAGTCCAGGCGTGCGGTTGATGATGGCTTTGCTGGAGTGCCTGGCGCATCCGGAGCGCCCGCTGCCCTTTTTAGCCGTGCTGCGGAGTGCCTGGATCGGCGGCACCGATGCTCAACTTTTAAATATTGCCGGGCGGATGCCCGAGGGCTGGGACCGTTTAGAGGGAACGGATTGGCCTCCGCATCTGCAATCCGGTCTTCAATGGCTGCGCGATCTTCGCGGCGCCACGGTGCAGCGCGTGGCGGCCGCGGGTCTCTCGCGTCCCGGCCTGCTGGAATTCCTAGCAGCGACGGAAGCCCATGGCCGTCTGGAACCTGAACGGGCGCGGCGCAACCTGGATCAATTCATAGGGATGCTTTCCCAGCTTCCATCGGACGTCTCCCCGGCTTTCGCGGCGCTGGATCGCCTGCGGGCCCGGCCCAAGGGCGATGCGCCAGTGGATGGCGCTGCCGCGGATCTGCTCATCCAGACCATCCATGCCTCCAAGGGCCTGGAGTACGAGGATGTGTTGCTGCCCATGCTGAATGACTCCGTGAAGGGCCTTCGCAAGGGCGAAGTGGGGCGGAGCCAACTGCAGCACCTCGTCCTCGGATGGAAACTCGGGAAAGTGCAGGCCCCGGAATACACGAAGCTCAAACAGTCGGAAGATGCACGAGTGCGGCGGGAAGGCCTGAATCTGCTCTACGTGGCGCTGACCCGGGCCAGGCAAAGGATGGTGCTGTTGCAGCAGTGGAGCCGGGATCCGGACACCGGGGTGTTCGTGGCGCCTCCTTTGGCAGCCACACGCAAGGCAAATGGAAAAAGTGTGAAGTGGCAGCACATCGCATCGGAATTCGTGCTGTGTTTGCCCGACATTCCCCAGATTGACGCGGCGCCCATCACGGCTTTGACTGCGGTATCCACGGCTCTGCCTTCGTTGCGCCAGGCGCCCCAGCATCCCGCGTCATTTCCGAATTCCGGAGGCGAGTTGCCCGCCGAGGATTCTCCGGAGCGCTCGGCGCGCAAACGCCATGGCACGGCGCTCCATGGCCTGCTTCGGGAGATGCTCATGCGGTACGCCGCGGATCCCCGGACAACTGAAGCGCGATTGCGGGAGCACCCCGTGGTGGCCCGCTGGCCCCAGGCCGAAGCCCAGGTGCGGCGGTTCTTCATGGCCCTCCAGGAACAAGGCTGGGAGATCTTTCCCCGCCGCACGGAATTTCCGCTGCCGGACGCGGGAAGCGCCAGCGCCGCAGGATTCGCTGATCTGGTGATCTGGGAACCCGGCCGCGCGAATCCCGATTGCATTCATCTGGTGGACTTCAAACTCGCCAGGGAATTCAGCGAACTTGAACAGGAGGCCTATGCCATCCAGCTTGAAGGCTATCGCCAGGCCTTGGCGCGCCTGCATCCAGATGTAGAGATAGACGCCTGGCTCTATTCCATCGAAGGCGGGCGATTCGTGAAGGCTTGATGGCGGAGTAGCTGCGAAAGTTGCCTTTCGAGCGACCTCATGGCTGCCTGATACCAAGTCGCGTTCAAATGATAAATAGCAACCACAGATTCCACAGATTCACTCAGCGCGGCTATGTGCCGCAACCAAAAAAACTGATTCAACGCCAAGACGCCAAGAGCGCCAAGGTCCATCAGCCATCTGCTGATACCATCTTGCAATCAATAGGGATTGAACTATCTTGACCTCATGGAGGTCAAGATGCGGAAACCAAATCCAGTTCCAAAAGAACGAGTGGCGGAGC
>JAJYMZ010000080.1 GCA_021786615.1 Acidobacteriota bacterium | reverse complement strand
ACCTCTTTTTCGCACCATGGTGCCAAGCGATTCCAGGCTGAGGTTCGTGGAGAATCAAGTTCGCGAGATTTCGCGTCATTCGCGGTTCAAAATTTCTTTCCGCGTTGGACTTTCGACCTCCAGTTTCTCCATGAATTCCGTGGCGTTTTTTTCGTTCAAAGGCTCGACACCCAGCCAGCGGCGATCACCCAAGTCCAGGTAGAGTTTCTGTTCTTTTGGCTGCCACCAGCCCTTCCAGCGCCCCGATTGCAGGTGTGTGGTGCCTTCCAGCGTGGCGGCGTAGGGGCGGGGCAGGGCGGAAACATTCAGATCCCCGCCCTCGGAATGAAGCACAAGCCCCGCGCCCAAGCTCCAGGTGGACCCGGCGACGCGGATGCGCGTGCCGTCCGGCGCGCGGAGGGACTCACCTTCGATGTGGATGTCCTTCAGGCCATCCGGTTTTTCGACCTTCCAGGTGCCGCCGCCAAAGACCTGGCCCGCGTTTTCCCAGCCCACGGAACCCAGGTCCGCTAAATCCGTGGTGCCCAATTTCAGACGGAAGGCCGATGCCGGGGCCTGATCAAACGTGGGATCCACGGGCACCCAGCGATGGCCCAGTTTCACTTCCACCCAGAAATGCAGGCCCAGAATTTCACCGGCCGCCATCCAGCCCACCACACCCCGGGCGGGCACCCCCAGCTTGCGCAGCAGAGCCACCGCGAGCACCCCATGCTCGGTGCAATCGCCGCGGGGGTTGCGGCAGACTTCCAGAGCCGAGGCGAACCCCACGGTGTAGTCCTTCTGGGTGATCCACTCCCAGACGAAGTCCGTCACCCGCTGCGCCAATTCCCAGCGGGAGGCGCCCATGGGAGCGCGCAGGCGGAAAATCAGGCCGTCGAAGGCCGGATCATTGAAGGGCACCAGGGGCGTGGCCGCTAGAAAGGGCGCGTCGTCCTTGGCTGGCTTGCCTTTGACGGGGAGTTCCTTGGCCTCATCGGCCTTGAGAGGAGGGCTTTGTTTCAAGAGGAACAGGTCGGGCTTCACTTGGTGTTGCTGCGGATCCTCGGGCAGGTTGAGGGCCTTGGCGCCCTGCCACCGAACCAGCACTTCCCTCAGCCAGGGCTGAAAAGGATGTTGGGGGATAGTCTTCAAGCTCTGCTCGAAGAAGGCTTCCATTCCCCTGGTGCTGCCCAAAGGATCGGGCAGTCCGGCACGCTGAAGCACCAGGCTCAATCCCATGATCTCGCCAGTGTGCTTGAGATCGCCGCGAGTGGGACTGATCCATACCGAGGTTTCGGTGCGCGTGGCGCCACCTAGTTCCAGGCCTCGAAAGAGCACAGCGTCAGGGTACCCGGGCAGCGGCGAAGGGCCCACGGGATTCAGATCCAGCTCGGTCCACTGCTGCGTGGTGAAGGAATAGCTGCTGATCTTCACGGCCCTCTTGAGCCGCGCCGCTTCGCGCATCTTGTCTTCCACGTCCCGGGGCCAAAGCAGGGCGCCGATGCGCATGGGAATGACCTTGACCTCGAAGCCATCGGATTTCACCCGCAGCTCGTCCGGCCTTAACGGCGACCAGTCGGCCTGGCCTTCCAGGGGCTCTTTGGAAAGCTGGGTCCGCCAGGTGAAATGCAGGCTGCCATCGGCGTTCTTGGTGCTGGTCTCCTTGATCTCCTGCTGGATCTCAATGCCCAGCCGCGTGAAGTTGATCCATTCGCGGTGTTCGATCTGGGTGGCCGTGCCTTCAAGGCTGGTGCGGTCTTCGGCGCCACCCAACTCCTGCCCCGCCACCCATTGCCGGAATCGCCGGACTTCGGTGGCCTGGGCAAAAGCAGGGACCGCGAAACAAACAAGAACCACGAGGCGGAGAAAAAGACGCATCCAAGCAGTCTGGCAGGAGAGGAAAAATTTTTGATGGAGGACAAAAAAAAGGCCCCCGAAGGAACCCTTTCTTTCGATGTCTATTGGCCATCAGCCATCAAGCCCAAGGCCCTTGCGCAGATGCATCATGCGTTCCTGGTGCTTGGCCTGAAAGTCCGCCCTGAGCTGGTCGGCCTTGGCCTGCTGTTCGGGAGTGAGCACCGCGCGCATCTCGGCGCGGAGGGCGCGTCCGGCCAGGATCGTATCCAGTGAGCGCTGGCTGAGCACCTGGTGGGCGGCTTGGATATCCGCTGTCTTGGAGTTCGGATCCGCCATGAGGGCTTGGAAAGTCTGGCGGGCTTCCCGCTGGGCCTGGTGCTTGGCCTTCATCTCGTCCTTGTGCTTCTGGGCGATGGTCTTCATGGCGGTTTTCTGGTCGGCACTCAAATTGAGTTGCTTGGCCATGAAACTGGCCCGCATGGCCATCCTGCCCGCCAGCATCCGGGGCAGTTCCCGGGGTGGCCCTGGAGGGGGCGCCTGGGCCATCAGGCCCGCGGCCAGGCAGAATGGGATGAGGAGTTTGACGTTGATGCTCATGAAAGCCTCCGATGAGTTATGCCTCGCTTCATGAGAGCTGTGCGGGAGGCGATTGGTTGAAGAAAAATTTCAAGCCCACAGCCTACAGCCCGCCGCCCACCGCCTTCCTGTAGCCTGGAACCAGGAGCCACCTTGCTCGAAACCCTCCAGGCCATCGTGCTGCGGCCCACGCCCTTTCAGGACGGCGGGCTGGTGGTGTCATTCCTGACGGAGCACGGGGAGCGCAAGGCTGGCATCGCCAAGGGCGCGAGAAAACCCTCCGCTAAATGGGTCTCGGCTTTCGAGCCCTTGAGCCTCGTGCGGGTGGGCTTCTTCGGGAAAGAACAATCAGACCTGCGGCGCATCACGCGCTGCGAACTCCAGCATTCGCCGCTGACCCTTGGACATCTGGAATCAAATCTGGTCATGGCCTGCCTTGCGGATCTCTTTGATCGCGTGGCGAAGGAGGGCGTGGAAGACGAACGGTTGTTCCGTCTGCTGAGCGCCTGTGGCCGGGCCCTGAAAGAGCATCCGGATCGCGCTCTGGCCACTCTGGCCTATGCGGAACATTGGCTGCTGCACTGCATGGGCTTGCTGCCCCATCCCCGGGCTTGCGGAGCCTGCGGCAATGAGACCACTCCCATCGTGACGCTCTCCGAGGATCATGGCTGGCAGTGTGCGGCCTGTACGCCCATGGATCCTTCCGAGGCGCTTCCACCGGGCATCCGCGAACATTTGCGTAACCTTCGGACCTGTGCGGCCGAGGACGCTCCCGAAACAGGGGCGGAAGCGGCGAGGGTATGCACGGAGTTGTTGCGGAGCCGGTTGTTGAAGGAGCTTGGGGGCACGCTGAGGAGCTACGACGTGATGCGGCGGATGGTGATGTGAGGCCATGACGTTGGCGTTGTGAATGGGGGATTCGTCGCGGTCCGGTAACTTCTTATGGGTATGCATTGACGCGGGTGCTGGAGGAACGATCCTCTACCCAACGATCTTTGGGACATCGAAGCGGAGTGCAGGCCTGGCAAGGCCTCGCGACGATCCGAACGCTGCTTCCCGGGTGAATTCGACGCGGGTTCCAAGCGCTGATGGGCACCGGCCGGACCCCTCTGGTTTCCAGGATTCGTTCATCAACATTCTTTCAGGAGCCTTCCATGTCCACCCAGACCCTGCAGCAGGGCGGCCTTCGGCCTGCCCGCATCCCAGCAATTGTCATCGTCCATCCCGGCCTCCAGGTCCACTCCATCGCCGCTCCCAAGCCCGATCGCCGGCTCAGCTTCCTGATGAGTGCCAATCTCTATTGCGCCCTGGCCGCGGGGGCCGTGCTGGTGGCTCACGGGGCGCCAGACTTCCACAAGCCTCCCATCACGTCGGGGCCTCCTGCGGTGGTGGTGGAGCTGGGGCCTCCGGAAGCGGCGCCCGACATCGCCCCGCCCATGGCCCCAGCCGTCGGCGACAACCTTCCCGTCAACACTGCTTCCACGCCCATTCTCACTGAGCCTGTATCCATCCCAGATATCAATGACCTTCCCACGACCTTCGGCGCCGATCGGAGTCAGACCATCGCGGGCACTTCGTCTTCACTCCGTGGCACTGGCCGCGATCTGGGGGTGGGGACGCTCCCGCCTGGAACCATCACCGGACCAGGGACAGGCCAGCCCATGGAGGTGAGCTTCAATTCCGTGAGCATTCTCCAGCAGGTGCAGCCCGCCTATCCTTCCCTGGCGCGCCTGGCCCACAAGCAGGGGGACGTGGTGCTGCTCATGACCATTAACGAGCAGGGCATTCCCACGGACGTGAAGATGGACTCGGGCGATACGATCTTCAGGAATGACGCGATCCGCGCCGCCCAGCAGTGGCGCTTCACGCCGGCCCGTCTCGATGGACAGCCTCACAGCGCAAGGTTCCGGCTGACGCTGCAGTTCAGGCTGAGGGGGTGAAACGTCCTGGGGGACTTTCGGGGCAAGTCCCAAGTCGAAAAGTCGAAAAGTCGAAGAGTTGAAAGTCGAAAGTTGAAAAGTTGAAAGTCCAAAACCAACAGCCAGGAACCCGCAGCCCACCCTGCGTTACACTGATTCCGGCCTTGATTCACCAAAGAATCCCTTCGCCGGAGCATCCATGCGCTACCTCCTCACGAACCTGCCGTTGAGCCTTGGCGAGGAAAAGCTGGAGCTGGCCAAGCTTCTGAGCCATGCCTTGGGCGGGCAGCCCCTCGATTATTCGGATGTGGTGCTGGAGCGCCGCAGCCTGGACGCCCGGCACAAGGGGGCCATCCGTTTTCTGGTGGCGCTGAGTTTCGAGACCCAGCGTGATTTTTCAAGCCAGGAATTGTTGCCGGGCTTGAAGCTGGAACCCGCGCCACCGCCTAGCCCCTACCTGGTTGCCCACGCGCCGCGTAAGCCCCGAGTGGTCATCGTGGGCAGCGGGCCCGCCGGCACCTTCTGCGCCCTGCGCCTGCTGGACTACGGCATCGAGCCCATCGTGCTGGAACGCGGCCCCTCCATGAGCGAGCGGGTACAGAGCATTAATGCGCTGTGGCAGCACGGCAAGCTGGACCCGGAGGCCAATTCCCAATTTGGCGAGGGCGGCGCGGGCACCTTCAGCGACGGCAAGCTCACCACGCGCATTGGCCATCCCGCCACGCGCTACGTGCTGGAGACCTTCGTGAAATTTGGCGCGAACCCCCGCATCCTGTACCTGGCTAAACCGCACGTGGGCACGGATGTCATCCGCAAATGCTCGGTGCTGATCCGCAAGGAGGCCGAGGCCCGGGGCGTCTGCTACCGCTGGAAATCCAAACTCGCCGATATCCAGTTCGAGCATGGGAAAGTCAAGGCCGCGGTGCTTCAGGGTGGTGAAGAAATCCCCTGCGATGCCATCGTGCTGGCGCCAGGCCACAGCGCCCGGGATACTTTCGAAATGCTCCATCTCCACGGCGTCGCCATGCGCCAGAAACCCTTCGCCATGGGTGTCCGGGTGGAACATCCCCAGGACTTTATTGACAAGAACCAATATGGCCCTTCGAAAGGGCATCCCAGCCTCCCGCCCGCGGACTACAAGCTCGTGTGCAACCTGGGCCTGAATCGCGCGGCCTACTCGTTCTGCATGTGCCCCGGCGGCGAGGTGATCCAGTGCGCCTCGGAAGAAGGCGGCGTGGTGGTCAACGGCATGAGCAACGAGAAGCGCGATTCAGGCTTCGCCAATAGCGGCCTGGTAGCCAAGGTGAATACTTCGGATTTTGGCAGCGATCATCTGCTGGGCGGCATGTATTTCCAGCGGACCTGGGAACAGAAAGCCTTCAAAGCAGCGGGCGAAACTTATGGCGCCCCCGCCACGAGTGTCTTGGATTTCCTTAGGGCAACGGCCAGCGGAAAGCTGCCGCGCACGAGCTTTCGCCCTTTTGCCATGCCTTCCGACATCCGGCTCTGTCTTCCGGATTTCGTGCAGGAGCAATTGCGGGGCGCGCTGCCTGTTTTCGACAAGAAAATCCATGGTTTCGCCTCCAGCCAGGCCCTCCTGTTGGCCATCGAGAGCCGCACCAGCAGCCCCATCCAGCTGCTCCGGGGGGAAGCTGGACAGTCCGTGTCGCACCAGGGACTCTACCCTTGCGGCGAAGGCGCGGGCTTTGCCGGCGGCATCACCAGCGCCGCGGTGGACGGCATCCGCGTGGCCGGATGGATCGCGCAAAAGGCCGGTTCGCCTATGTTCGAAGCCTTCGAAAAGCAGGTGAGGGCTTCGGAATTGGCGAATGAATACTGAGGGTTCATGCATCCATTCTGCCCGTGATGCCCAAGCTAGCGTAGTCCGGTGCTGCACGAGTATTTCAATTGTCGATTGTCGATTGTCGATTGCCGATTTTTGATTGCCGATTGGGTAGGCCAACATCCGGAAGGATTCAATCGTCAATCGTCAATCGTCAATCGCAAATCGAAAATTTTGCATAAACAACACAAGATTTCGGGACCAGGGAAGTAAGGAGAGTAAGCTAGGCACTCTTTCCGGAGGCTGGTCATGTTCGAATCCGCGGAGCTGGGCCATCGCGTTGACAAGGAAACCTTCGTCGCAGAGGTGCCGAAGCTGCGGGAGATGCTGCTGGACGCCCAATTTGATCTGGCGAAGTCGTCCCACTTTCCCGTGATTCTCATCGTGGGCGGGGTGGACGGCGCGGGCAAGAGCGAAACCGTGAACCTGCTGAACGCCTGGATGGATTCCCGCTTCATCCAGACCCACGGTTTGGAAAAACCCAACGATGAAGAGCGGGCACAGCCCCACATGTACCGCTGGTGGAGGCTGCTCCCTCCCAAGGGACGGATCGGCATCTTCAACGGCTCGTGGTACAGCTATCCGATCCTTCAGCGCGTCCACGGCAAGACGAAGGATGCGCACCTGGACCAGAGCCTTGGGCGCATCCAGCGCTTCGAGCGGATGCTCCTTGACGAAGGCGCCCTGGTCATCAAGTTCTGGATGCACCTTTCCAAGGACGCCCAAAGAAAGCGCTTGAAGAAATTGGAGGCGGACCCCCTCACGCGATGGCGCGTCACGGACCAGGATTGGGAACACTTCGAGATGTACGACCGCTTCCGCAAGATCTGCGAGCGTTCCCTTCAGGCCACCAGCACCGCGGACGCGCCCTGGACCATCGTGGAGGCCACGGATTTCCGGTATCAGGCGCTCACCGTGGGCAATTACCTGAATGACGCGCTGCGCAAGCGGTTGAGTGGCCAATTGAATCCCTCCCTCGTGCAGGCGCCTCCCCTTCCTCCCCGCTTGGATTCCGTGAACGTGTTCCAGACGCTGGACCTGACTCAGCGGCTGGAGAAGCCCGCCTATCTCGTGGAGCTGGAACGGCTCCAGGGCAAGCTGAACCTCCTGACCCGCCACAAGGCTTTCAAGAAACGCTCGGTGGTGCTGGCTTTCGAGGGGAGTGATGCCGCGGGCAAGGGGGGCGCCATACGGCGGGTCACCGGCGCCCTGGATGCCCGCATCTACCGCGTCATCCCCATCGCCGCGCCCACCGACGAGGAGAAGGCGCAGCCCTATCTATGGCGGTTCTGGAGGCACCTGCCCAGGGTTGGGCGTTTCTCCATTTTCGACCGCACCTGGTACGGGCGGGTGCTGGTGGAACGGGTGGAGGGTTACTGCTCTGAAGCGGACTGGATGCGCGCCTACGGCGAGATCAACGATTTCGAGGAGCAGCTCATCCGCAACGGGACCATCCTCTGCAAGTTCTGGCTCACCATCAGCCCCGAGGAACAGTTGCGGCGTTTCGAGGCCCGCAAGGAGACCGCCTACAAACGCTTCAAGATCACCGATGACGACTGGCGGAACCGCGAAAAATGGGATGCCTACCAGCAGGCGGTCTGCGACATGGTGGACCGCACCAGCCCCAGCCGCGCGCCCTGGACGCTGGTGGAAAGCGAGGACAAGAACTTTGGCCGCATCAAGGTGCTGAAGACCATCGTGGAAAGGCTGGAAGCGGAGCTTTAACCGCGAATCAACGCGAAGGGACGCGAAAAATAAACCGCCATTCCCGTGTTGCCAGGATGTGCGCGCTTCCGTCCTGGGGGCGGAGTCTGGCGGCTGAACTTGCAGGCTGATCGGGTCCTGTTTTATTCGCGAATATTCGCGTCATTCGCGGTTCCACGTTTTTATTCGTGAACTATTGCGTGCATTCGCGGTTCCAGGTTTTCCATTACCATCCAATATGCCGAATGCTGAAACCCGGACCCATGCTCTGCCGCCCTTGGCCGCGGTGTCGCTCTTCGGGTTCACGTCGGGCCTGCCCCTGCTGCTGACGAATTCCACCTTCCAGGCCTGGATGAAGGATTCCCACGTGGACCTGGGCCTCATCGGGCTTTCAGCGCTCATCGGCCTGCCCTACAACCTGAAGTTCATCTGGTCGCCCATCCTCGACCGCTTCACGCCGCCCTTCATGGGCCGGCGGCGGGGCTGGATCCTGATCTTCCAGCTGGCTTTGGTGCTGAGCCTCTCCGCCATGGCCTTCGGCAATCCGAGCACGGGCCTGGGCGCCATCGCGGGCCTGGCTTTGCTGGTGGCTTTCTTCAGCGCCAGCCAGGACATCGTCATTGATGCCTACCGCACCGAGCTGCTGCCGGAACGCGACCTGGGGCTGGGCTCGAGCCTCAACATCAACTTTTATCGCATCGCCATGCTGGTGGGCGGCGCCTTCGCCCTTTGGCTGGCGGATCGCGCCACCTGGCGCGTGGTCTACCTGGTGATGGCGGCCCTGCTGGTGCCGGGGATGCTCACGGCCTGGTTCGCGCCTGAACCCGTCGGCGCGACGCCTCCCCGCACCCTGGTGGACGCGGTGGTGAAGCCCTTCACGGAATTCTTCTCCCGCCGAGGCGCGCTGGAAATGATGGCCTTCACCATCCTCTACAAGCTCGGCGACATGCTGGCGGCCTCGCTGAACACTGTATTTTTGATGACCTTGGATTTCAGCAAGACGGAAATCGGCCTGGCCACCAAGGGCCTGGGCCTGGGCTCGCTGCTGGTGGGCGCCTTCGCGGGCGGCCTGCTGATGCGGCGCTGGTCCCTGCGAAAGTCCCTGCTGGTGTTCGGCATTCTGCAGGCCTCCAGCATCGCGGCGCCCTATGCCCTGGCCTTGGTGGGGCACAACCGCCCGCTCATGCTCGCCACCATCAGTCTCGAGAATTTCTGCTTCGGCACGGGCATGGTGGCCTACGCGGCCTTCCTCATGCGCATCTGTGACAAGCGCATGACCGCCACTCAATACGCGCTGCTGTCGAGCCTCATGGCCCTCACCCGAACCGTTTTCTCAAGCCCCGCGGGCCAGTTGGTGAAGTGGCTGGGCTGGCCCGGCTTCTTCTTGCTCTGCATGGCCATCGCCATTCCGGGCCTGCTGATGCTGCTGCGCCGCCGGCTCTTCTGGGGGCTGTACGCCCTCAGCCTGATGATCTTCCTCCTGTATTTCTTCGGCCAGTACCTGCTGGCCTGGTTCATGGCGCAGGCCGGCGAGTCC
>JAJYMZ010000329.1 GCA_021786615.1 Acidobacteriota bacterium | reverse complement strand
TGGACACCCGCATGGGTGTGCCCGTCACACGCACCGTGCCCGAGGCCACGCCATCCTGCGCCTGTTCCAGGAACCGCGCCGTCACTCGCTGCGCATGAATGAGTTCCACCTCGCCGTCCACCTGGATTTCTGGTTCCTCTCCCTTGGCCAACTGGTGGCAGAAAGTGGCAAAGGCACTGTTGTAGAAGGGCTTCCCGCCCTCTCCGAACAAATGCGGCAGGATCACATCCACATAGCGGGAACCCCGCGCCTGCGCCCATGCCGCAAGAATCTCCGACGCCTCCCGCTTGGATCGCCCGAAGGCGCTATCCCCTTGGCTGTGGGTGGAATTGGCGAACAGGATGGTGGGAGCGATGCCCTTGAGATCCAGCGCAGCCGTGAGCTTTCGGGCCAATTGGATATTGGTTTCAACGACCTCGGACTCGGGGCCACGATTCATGCCAGCCAAATGAAGGACGGCCGACGGTGAACCCACCGCTTGGGCCAGGGATCCGGTAGAAGCGAAGTCCGGTTGGAATACAGGCCATGAATCGAGTCCAGCGATGTGTTTGAAATGGCAACGCGAATGCCAGCCGAGAAAACCCTCGGCACCGGTGATGGCGATGGAGAATGGATCACTCAGCACAATACCCCGTTCCAGGATGTCCTCAGATCGTGCCATTGACCAGCCGGTAGCGCTTGGATGCGCGGACCCGCGTTGCGATCGCCGCCGGGTCGCGCACGAACACGGTGTTGCCATCGGTTCGCGAAGCATCAATGAGTTGGCGATTAAACGGGTCATAGCCATAGGCTGAAAAGCCGCTGTGTGCCATCAAGGCAACCAGTTCTGCATCGCTGATGCCGTAGCGGGCACCGCTGCCATTGGTCTCCATCACCACCGCGAGCAGCCGGGCATCGGCAAGCGTGCCGACGGCGCCTTGGAGAACCGAGCGTTCATGCCCTTCCACATCAATCTTGAGGAGGACCGGGACATCCGAACCCACGAGATCATCCAAGGTTCGGACTGGAACCTCGATGGACGGGAGATCTTCCCACGGAGCTAGAATATGGTTCACCGTGTCCAGGTCTTTCGTGAAACGCAAGGTGCCAGAGGCATCGGACAAGCCGCATGGGCAGGCGCGTACCCGGCCCGATAGGTCATTCAGGGCAATGTTGCGCTCAAGATGGGCAAACGTTTCAGGAATGGGTTCCACAGCCGTCACACGCGCCCCGGCTGCGCCGCCCGCCAGGACCGTGTAGCTGCCCACATTGGCGCCCACATCCAGAAAATGATCCTCCGGCCGCAGAAAGTGCAGCACGAAGGCCATGTCCCGCACTTCGTGCAAGCCGCAGTACCAGTTGCCGGTGGCCCCGGTCATGCCCCGCGTCGCGAACAGCGAGGTCCCATCCACAAAAGGCAACGCGATGGGACCCTCCATCAATCGGGAGGCGAGCTGCCAGCGAATCACACGGCCCAAAGCTCCCAGCCTGTTGCCAGCATTCAGCGGGTGATTCCACACAAAGGCGATCAATTGCCGGAGGGCCATATCAGTACCTCAGCATGATGAAGGTCCGGTTGGAACAGCCCGCCAAGACCATTCGGGCCGACTGCGGTAGAACCGGTTCATGTAAGCTTCTTGCCAACTCATTTGACCCCCGAGAGCGACACCCTCATTTCCAGATATTTGATATCAATCAACATTGGGTACCAGAGCGCCTGAAGGAAATGGTAGATGAAGCCCGCTCTGCCATCCAGAAAACCGCCCCTCAGCACATAGCGGTAGAAAAAATAGAAGAAGGGGCGGACCAGCGGCGGCATGTGGTTCCACACCCGGTACCGCAGCCAGCGCTTGCGCTGCGCCTGGGTGCCGAACAGGCGGGCATCAATCTCCTGGTAGTCCGGCGCGGATCGCGCGTTCAACAGTTCCTGCGCCTCGCGCGTGGCGTAGCCGTTGTGCTTGGCGATCCAGTCGCTCACGCCCTTCCGGTTCTCATCCGTGAAGTCGTTGTCTAAACGGCCGGTCCTGCCTTCCACGATCAGATGCTCGTTCACGGCCCGATCCTCGCAACGCGCCTTGCCATACCGGAACAACCGCAATATCCAACAGGGATAATAGCCACGGCGTATCCAGCGCCCCATCCAAATGAACCGGCGATTGAGGTAGAAGCCATTTTCTTCAGGTGAAGCGGCAATAAGGGAAGTTATTTCCTGTTTAAGCGGATCCGACAGCCATTCGTCCGCATCCAGGAAAAGCACCCACTCGCTGGTAATGGGCAGATGATCCAGCGCGTGATTGCGCTGCTTGGCGTAATCCTCGAACTGGTTCTGCGCGATGTGGCAACCATAGGGGCGCGCGATTTCCAGCGTCCGGTCCGTACTATTGGAATCGAGGATGAAAAGTTCATTCGCCCATCCGGCCACAGAATCCAGCGCCTGCGCGAGGTTGGCCTCTTCGTTGTAGGTGAGGATGATGACGGCTAGTGTGGCAGGAACCGGTACTCTATCTGGCATTTTTCCCCTCTTGGCCAAGAGTATTGCCTCGTCAGCCATACTCAGCATTTCCTGGAGCCATCCGGCTAATATAATTCAGTCTACACTTTCGTTGCATAGACATTGATGATGCTGCCGAGCCCCAAGAAATCGACAATCCGAAGCGCCATACTTACGAGATAAAAAAGAGGGCGCGACAAAGGTGAAAGCATGCGGGGCATACGTTTCTGTATGGTGCTCCTAGGAATTCTTGAAACATGCTGAATCTTTTCGACTACGAAACCATTATTTTTAAGTAGGTTTCTCAAAGACCCAGGAGTAAAAAAGTTCAGATGATCCGGTGGGCAAATATAGGGATCATTTTTTTGAAGAATAATACGTTGCAGGCTCCCAAAATTAGGGAGCGCGATGGCCAAAACACCACCGGTCTCTAGTAATTGTCCGGCCTTGCAAACCCATTCTTCAACATCCAAAGCATGTTCAAGAATTTGGCTCATGAGAACCACAGACAGAGAGGAAGGGTCTAGCTCTAAGTCTTCAAACGTAGTTGGGACAGGATCGATGCCACTGATTGATTTTGAGATCTGTCTCTCGTTTTCCGCAAGATCTATTGCGATGACCTGAAAATCGTTTATGGCTGCTTCCTTGGAAAAGAAGCCGTAGCCAGCACCAACGTCCAGCAATCTGTGTGACTTATTCTGGCGATCTTTTGTTAGGTTTTTAATGGTCGAAATCATTCTCTTCGCATCTATCGTTGAGTTTGGATCAACGGCTTCTCCAGCGATTACAGACTCTAAAGTAGGCGGATCGAGAGATACTCCATGCCCGGAGGTACGGTAGTGGGCCTTCAGAAATTCCATTGATGGACGAGGATTTACAAAAGCGAATCCGCATTCCGAACATCGGTCTACTGCATAAGTATCATCCCCGCATTTCTTAACCGCCCAATGGTGCGGGCGCGATTTACAAACAGGGCATGACTGCAAATGAGCTTGAGTTTCCATTGCCTAGCCTTTCTTAGGACTCATATCATCCGCATATTCTAATTCAATCCAGTCTCACACACTGCGGCGTTTCCCCGCCTTCCAGCAGCCAACCATAGACCACTGCAAGCTGCTTCCCGATCTGTTCCCAGGAAAAGTCCCGGAGCATCCACTCGCGACCGGCGCGGCCCATCTCGGCGAGATGCTCTGAAGGTGTGGCCAGGGCCTGTTCAAAACAGGCTACCAGCGGGTCTACGCCGATCTCGATCCACCAACCCGCGCCCTGCTTTTCCAGCCCGCGCCACGGCGCGCCTTGGGTCACGATGGCTGGCGTTCCCGCCGCCAAGGCTTCCGCCACGGTCATCCCGAAATTTTCCGAGTGGGTAGGCAGCACGAACAAATCCGCTGCCCTATAGGCGCGCAGCTTTTCCTCACCGTAGAGAGGTCCGCTGAACGCGACGCGCTCCAACCGCAATTGCGCCGCCAGCGCCTGCATTTCAGCCAGGTGGCCACCGTTGTTCGGGCCCGCGATGAGCAGGTCCCAATCTGTGAATCGCGGTTCCACAGCCTGCCAGGCCCGTAACAGGTTCTCGATGCCTTTGATGGGGTGGATGCGGCCCAGGAACAGCAGCTGGCGGCGGCCATCTATTGGCTTTGCCGCAAGGGTTGGCACGCCGATGCCGTTGGGAAGAATGCAAACAGGTTGCTTGAAGCCTTGCCGCCGGATGTCCTGGAATTCGCTTTCGGCCGTGGCATGGAAACAGTCGGCCCTCTGCAAGGTTTGGGCTTGCAGGAAACGCCAGAAGATCTTTTTCTGGAAGGCGTTCAGTCCCATCGCCCAGTCCGAGAGCGTTCCACGGGGTGAGACCAGCAACTTGCAGTGCGCCCCGCGCCGGACCCACCCTGGATAGACGTTGGGCATCATCCACAGGCCATGGTTGTGAAGGATGTCCACTCGTCCAGAAGCCGCTTCCGCCTTGAGCCAGCGCCGCATCTCCGGTGATGCACCCAACCGACGGGGACCAAGCCCCAAGGGAAAAGTCTTCAGGTATGGCAAGCAGACGGGCAGGGGCGCCCAATCCAGCGCAACCAACTGGGTGTCCACCCCCGTTGCAATGAGCGCCTCGCACAATCGCGGCACCGAATAGGATGGCCCGCTGGCCTCTTCGGTGATGGCGGGGACCACGTGGATCACACGCATTGCATCATCCCTTCATCCCTTCGATCACAACCCTGGCCCAGCGCCGGGCCCAGGGTGTCCCCGCGGCCGCCAGCAGGGGCAGATCGGCCCAGGCATGCTGGTCTGCGGTTTCAGCCAGCCACTGCGCCATGGGAATGCTGAAGCCGGATTTTGGACGATGAATGATGAATTCAGGCAAGGGCTTCTGTGGCGATTTCGCCAGCATCGCCTTCCCGGCGCCGCCTGGGAAAGCGGAGACATGCGGCCCCAAGGCCTCCAGCAGAGCTGCATCCACCAGGGGCGTGCGGAGTTCCAGGGAATGCGCCATGCTGGCCCAATCGCTGTCCCGCAGCAACTGGTTGCGCAGGTAATGGGTGGATTCCAGCAGGCCGACGGCGGCGGCGCCATCCCTGGCATTGGCCTGCGTCATGCCTGGCGGCGAGCCGCCAAGCCTCGCCAGACCCTCCCGCGCCATGTCAACTCCCATCAGCGCGGGCAGTTCCTCGGGCAGGAAAAGGCCGCGCTTCAGGAAGTACAGGCCCTCCAGGGAACCCATGAAAGCCGGAAGGCCTTGGAATTTGGGATTCGACTTGCGACTTCCCAGCCATGCGCAAGGCGCGCGAAGCAGACCGCGCACGCCGGGAATGGCCGCTGCCACATGCCCCAAGACAGCCATGCGCGGAATCGTCTGGAAGGAGGAATAACCGCAGAATAATTCATCCCCGCCTACGCCCGACAGCACCACCTTGTAGCCGCGTTCCGCCGCGGCCTTGCTGGCGAACCAGGTGTTGACGCCATCCACGGACGGCTGATCCATGGCATCCAGGATGTGCGGAATATCCCCCTCGAACTCCGCGCGGGTGACATGGTGGATAAAATGGGAAATCCCGAAATGGGCCGCGATGGCGGCGGCCACGGGCGCCTCGTCGTTGTGGGTGTCGGCGAATTCCCGGAATCCAACGGTGATGCCCTGGACCTTGGCGCCCAGCTCCGAAGCGATGCCCGCAAGCACCGATGAATCAATGCCCCCGGACAGGAACACGCACACCGGCACATCCGCCACCAGGTGGGCGCGCACGGAATCCGCCACGGCCTGCCTTACCTGTTCCTGCAATTCCCCGGCGGATGGCTTGCGTCCCTCTCCTCGCCAGTGGGTTCGGATGTCGTGCCAACACACAGGCGCATCCGCGACCCCATCACGAACGCGCATCCAGTGCCCGGCAGGCAGCGCGAACACACCACGGTGAAGAGTCCAGGGCTCCGGCACGCTGCCCCAGAGGTAGAAGCCCGCCAGCCCCGCTGGTTCAGGCTCTGCTGATACCAACCCGGAAGCCAGCAGCGCCTTTACCTGGGAAGCGAACAGCAGGCCCTCCTTTACGCGCGTGTAGTAGAGCGGCTTGATGCCGTAGGGGTCCCGCGCCAGGAACAGTTCGCGGGACTGGGTGTCCCAAATGGCAAGTGCGAACATGCCCCGCAGCCGGGGCAACATGCCTTCGCCTTCCAGGGCGAACAGCTCCAGCAGCACTTCCGTATCGGACGTGGTGCGGAAGGCGATGCCCTTGGCCTCCAGGTCCCGGCGCAACTCGCGGAAGTTGTAGATTTCGCCGTTGAAGACGATGGCGTAGCGCCCATCACTGGAGAGCATGGGCTGGTTGGCCCGGGCATCCAGATCGAGAATGGCTAGGCGGCGGTGGCCCAGGACGATGCCCGTGCCCGCCCATAGGCCCTCTGCGTCCGGGCCACGGGAGGCCATGCGCGAGGTCATCCGCTGGACGACACCTCTCGCTGATCCTTCAGACGCACGCAGTGGTGAGATAACACCTGCTATTCCGCACATGTTTGGCGCGTCCGCTGTAACAACACGAATTGCACGACAACCAATATCGGCAGGAACCTGATAATGCTGACAAAAAAACTATTGAAGGCGCTGTCTATATTGATCAGTGCCCCAAGCAGCCCGAATAGCACCATCAACCCGCCACCGCCGAAGTGCCGAAACCCATCAAACAGCCCCCGTTGAAAAATACCCACCAACAAAAAACCGAGCATCACCGCCAAAGGACCACCCGCAAAATTGAGATAGGTGAAGGGGCTCATCGCAGTGGAACTGAAAGAACCATATCCGACGACTTGGTTCGTGTACCAGAGGCCAATATTCTGCAACGGCTTGCTGTCCCACAAGAATCTAGGTATGAGGGCATGCGCGGGCGCGAGAAGGATATCGCCCAGAAACGCTGGGCTATCTGGTGGCAATTCGTTCTTGGCGGCATACTCAATTCCCAGTGATCCAACGTAGGTCAGGTTGCTCCGTGCCAAAATGTTTAGCGTCGTTGAGTCATCTGCACCATGATCATATTCTTTGATACTCCTGGCCTGGGTCATCGTTGTGGCGATACTGCCAATGTCTGTTCCTACAAACCCCGCATCATCGTAACGGGCAATACGGAAAGGTTGGATCACCGCATAGGCCGCCATCAACCCGACCACAATGGCGGGTATCAACCATCGTGGGAAGCGATTGCGTTGGCTGTAATAAACGAACCCCACAATGATGAAGGGCATGACCACGGCGCTTTTGAAGCCAGAGAGAAAACCAAAGACTACTTCATAGCCCACCACAACCCATAAAAGTTGCCGATCAAAGTGGGTGGCGCGTGGCGAACCAAAGCTTTGCAGCGCCAAGCCCACCAAAGCGAGCTTGCCTAACGAGTCCGCCATGGCGAAATATTGCGTATAGCCCGCCGCTGCAATTAGTTGATCATAAGAGGAGGAATAACCAAACACACCCAGCTTGATGCTCCACAGTTTCGCTATCAGGCCAGCCGCAAGGCAGGCATAGAGCGCAGGCCTATTGATTCGCATGGATGGTGACATCCATTTGCGCAGCGCACGGCTCCGCTGGAGCATGCGCCCCATGCTGCGGCCTGGGCCTGAACTGTACCCAACCCACATGGAAATGGCACCCAGGACCACCAGCAGCATCAGCTGGTTCATCCATGGCGTTGCAATGCGTGGTAGCCCCAGGGAAGCAATCACATCTTCAGGCATAAAATAGAGGACGTTGGTGACACCGAAGGCCAGCGCAAAAGTGAATAGTGACGCCAGTACAACTGGGTTAATCCAGAAAAGATGAGGCTCACGCCTCCATAGATTCTTGATCTCAACGTAGAGATAGCCCAGTAACAGCAGGGAATAGGCGGCCAATCCCTGGGCATTTGTGATCAAGTCTACGGACAGCACCGCATAAATCAGCAAGGCTGAACACACGACCAGCGCCCTCATGGCAGCGGTGGGCACCCCATTCATGGTGCGTGATTGGGGGCGTACGTAGGAGCTATTTGCGTAACTATTCATATCATTATTTCCGGATCACATCGCAATGAATATTCGGTAAGGGGAACCCCTGTTGAGTTCCAGCCAAGGTATCAAGCAGCAAGTTCAACCGTAGCACATACGTGTGTTCGGCATGGGCCCGCCGCATCCCCGCCTCGGCAATGGCGCGCCGCTCGGCTTCACGGGGCAGCCAGTGACCTATTTTCTGTTTCAGGTCCGCGATGCTCCGAAACGTGATCAGTTCCTTGCCATCCTCGAACAACTGACCTAGGCCCGGTCGCCAGTCCACCATCTGGAAAGCGCCCGCCCCGGCCGCTTCAAAGCAGCGGACATTCACTCCCCAGGTCTCACCGTAAATAAGATTATTAACGACAATCTTCGCCCCTCTAAAGGCCCGCACCTTGTCGTGGTTGTACACTCCCCGCCCCTGATGCATCCCAGTCACTGGCCCCGCCGCCATCCACAGGGGCGCCGGATTTCCCCATAATTTGACGTCGTAATCCGCTAGATTATTATAGAACGCCACGCGCCAGGAATGCTGGTTGCCCGCGGTGGTAAGGTCGCATTGATAGGCGGGATCGTGGCCGATGGCCTCCTCGGGCAACCAGTGGCGTTCCGGGTTGAAGCATTCTGGCAAATAATGGACAGGGCTTTTCAGCACATCGCCCATAACATGGACGATGTAAGGGTCCTTGAAGAACAAAGCGTCATAGGTCGCATTCATGAAAAAAGCCCGACCGAAATTGGTGATGGGATCCGGATACCACATTGCCACCTGAGCGCTGGTGCGGCGCTTGAGTTCCGCCACCTCGGCAGGCCAAAGGAAATCGGAGCAGACGATCACCACATCCAGTGGCCCCTGTTCCGCCGCCTGCCAGAGCGCCCGCATCCGCCGGGCGCGCACCGCCGGGAGGCTGTCCGTGGCCGCATGAACCACACCGCGCAACTGGTCAAGCCGGTGCCCAAACCTGCCGCCAATCCGCCCAGAGCGGAACCCCGGTTCGAAACGGCGCACAGCGTGGCCCATGCCGACCAGTGTCTCAGCAATGTGCAGGGCAAAACCCTCTGTGTAGAACTTGCCAATGACAAGGATGTTCATTTTTGTTACCAAACTAACCTCGCGCAACTCATCAGTTCTTGCTGGCTACAATATGGACAGAACCGTCGTTATAACGAAATAATTTGCTAGGGGTTTCGTTCGTATCCATCAGAACCAATCCAAGACGAGTAACTTTTTGGGTAATCGAGTATTTGTCATACATCCATTTATGCTCTAGCCCATATCCTCCAAGAAATTCAAGAAATCGATACTTGAAACTGCCCCGTTCTTGTCGGCTTAGCAGTGTCTCCTTTACAAACTCATCGGCAGCAAGTTGATTTGTCTCGCCAACCGAGTCGACATATCTTCGAGCCATCTCAAAAAGATCAGGAAGAATTATATGTATGGTACCTCCCG
>JAJYMZ010000136.1 GCA_021786615.1 Acidobacteriota bacterium | reverse complement strand
CAACCTTCTCCCAGAAAGTTTCGGAAACCTCCCACGAATGAATCTTCGCCATGCTGCCTCCATCCTGGTGACAGTTTGAGTTCATGGCTGACTGAATGCTACACTATTTACGGATAAGCTCTCAGACTTGCCTTACAATCGATCGCGATCAATAGACGGCCACCACAGAGGCACAAAGGGCACAAAGAGAACCGTCATGTGCCAGCTTCACGGATGGAATTCAGGCGGCCCGGCGACGGACTCGCACCTTAGTGTGATCCGCGCCGGGCCGCCTGAATTCGCGGGCCTTCGGCCCGCGGGCGCTTCGCGCCCCCTGAAGCGATTTCGGGCTGGAATCATGGGTGGTGGAGCTTTGTGTCTTCGTGTCTTTGTGGTGGGTTTTCTTCTTGGCACCGGCTCCGCCCGATACGCGAGACAATGGGACTATTCTTGGCATCAGCCCCGCTGATACACGAGTTAAAGGATTCTTGGCGCTCTTGGCGTCTTGGCGGTGAATTGGTCCCTTGCAGTGGCACATGGCCGCGCTGCGGAATCTGATGAGGCTTTTCCAGTCTTGTGTGGCGATCCGTCTCAGCTCAACGCAGCGGCAACGGCGGCTTTGATGGAGGCCACGTTCCGCTGGCTGGTCAAGGCGATGAAGACCGTGTCGTCGCCGGCGATGGTGCCCGCCACGCCCGGAATCTGCAACTGGTCCAGCTTGATGGCCAGGGCATTGGCGAATCCGGGCTCGGTGTGCAGCACCAGCAGGTTCGGCGGGGCCTCGCTGAGGCTGAAGGAGGGCATCGCCGCCTGAGGAGGCTCCACGTGCCGGTAGCGTCCCTCGACTTTCGCGACGTTCAGCTTTTTCAGGTGCCGTGAAAGAGTGGGCTGGGTCAGGTCGTGGCCCTGTTTCAGCAGCATGGCCCTCAAGGCATCCTGATCCGACAGGGCGTGCTTCTCGATGATGTGCAGGATGATTTCGTCCAGGGTTCGGCTCATGGGGGAAGTATGCACTTCCATGCGTGCATATTCAAGGGTCCAGCCGTGGTCTTCGCTGAATAGGACCTGCGCGGACACTGATGATCATCAAAAAACATAAAAATTCACTTGACCCGCAGGTGATCAAGATGTGCATATTATGCACACCATGAATGAAATTGTTCATTTCATGCAGTTCTATGCGATGTCACGTGCATACCATTCCGCTTCCCGCCCTCCTGCCCACCTACGCCCCCTATCCCTTTCCGATCCTCAAAGGGCTCGGGGACACGGTCTTCGATGACGAAGGCCTAGCCTATTGGGACTTCTACGGCGGGCACTGCGTATGCGCCACGGGACATTGCCATCCGGCCGTGGTGGACGCCATCGCGGCCCAGGCGGAGGACTTGATCTTTTACTCCACCGCAGCGAGGATCCCTTTGCGGGAACAGGCCGCCCACGCGCTGGTGGAGTTCGCGGATGGGCCTGCCTCGGTATTTTTCTGCAACTCAGGCGCGGAGGCCGTGGAGAACGCCTTGAAAATCGCCTTGAAGCTGACGGGCAGGAAAGCCTTCCTGGCCTTCGAGGGAGCCTTCCATGGGAGGACACTGCTGGCCCTTTCCGTAACGGATGACGCGAAGCTCCGGAAGGACTACGAAACCTTCCTGGTGCCCACCACCTTTCTTCTCTTCGGGGACATGGGCGCGCTGGATGCTCTGGATTTCACGGCCTTCGCCGCGGTGATCCTGGAACCCATCCAGAGCATGGCGGGCGTTAAAACCGCTGATACCGCTTGGTTCCAGGCCATCCGGGCCAAGTGCGAGGCCGCGGGCGCACTGCTGATCTTCGATGAAGTCCAGACCGGCTTCGGGCGGCTGGGAAAGCCTTTCGCATCTCAGGTCTACGGCGTCCAACCGGACCTCAGCACCTGCGCGAAAGGCATCGCCAGCGGCGTGCCCATGGGCGCCGTGCTGTTGAGCGGTGAGGTCGCCTCCCAGCTCAAGCCAGGCGATCTGGGCAGCACCTTCGGCGGCGGTCCCCTCGCCTGCGCGGCGCTGCTGGCCACCCTGTCCGTGATCCAAAGCGATGGGTTGATGGAGCGGGCTAAAGAGGCCTCCCAACTGATCCGCGATGGCTTGCTGGGGACCGTCGTCAGCTCGGTGCAGGGGGCGGGCCTCCTCCTGGGGCTGCGGGCGGAAGGCGGGGCCAGCGCCTTGAAAAAGTTCCTGCAATCCAGGCGGATCCTCGTGGGCGGTTCCGGCGACCCCGAGGTGCTGCGCCTCATGCCTCCCTTGAACCTGAGTGATGAGGCCATCCAGGCGCTGGTGGACGCGGTCCAGGAATTTTCAGAGGTCATCCCATGAAGCATTTCACTTCCATCCAGGATCTCGGCCCCGCGGGCGTGGAGTCCATCCTCGCCAAGGCCGCCCATTGGAAGGGGAAGTTCCCCAAGCACCTCGTGGACAAGCTGCTGGGGATGGTCTTCTTCAATCCTTCCTTGCGGACGCGGGCTTCCTTCGAGGCCGTCTTGGCCCGGGGTGGCGGCAACGCCGTGGTGCTGGAGGTGGGCAACGGGGTCTGGAAGCTGGAAGACCGCCTGGGGGCCATCATGGACGGCGATCGCGCGGAGCACGTGAAGGAGGCCGTGCCAGTGCTCGCGCGCTACGTGGACGCCTTGGCGGTGCGAACCTTCGCCAGCTGCGCCGATGATGACGCCGACCATGCGGATCCGGTCATGAATGCTTTCAGGCAGTATTCGACGGTGCCGGTCATCAGCATGGAGAGCGCGCGGGAGCATCCCTGCCAGGGCCTGGCGGACCTGCTGACCGTCCAGGAGACTTTTGGCGCCACCGCGAAAGTGCCCGTGACCCTGACCTGGGCGCCCCACATCAAACCACTGCCGAAAGCCGTCCCCAATTCCTTCCTGCTCACGGCGGCGGCGGCGGGCTGCGAGATCCGCGTGGCCCACCCCAAGGGCTTTGAACTGCATCCTTCCGTGCTTGAAGAGGCCAAAGCTTTCGCGGCCTATACCGGGGGCAGCATCACCGTCACGAATGACCAAACCGAAGCTCTGCAAGGGTCCAAGGCCGTCTACGCCAAAGCCTGGGGCCCATCCACCCGATCAGGCCTGAGCGCCGAAGCCGTGAAATCGGAGCCTGACTGGATGCTCACGCGCAAGCATATGGCCAAGGCAGTCAAAGATGCCATCTTCCTGCATTGCCTGCCCGTGCGCCGCAACGTCGAGGTCAGCGACGACGTCCTGGATCATCCCAGCAGCCGCGTGGTGGATGAAGCCGAGAACCGCTTCCACGTCCAGCGCGCGCTGATGGATTGGCTGCTGAATGGCTGAAATCCTAGTCAAGAGTCGAGAGTCGAGAGTCAAGAGTCGAGAGTCAAGAGTCGAGAGTCAAGAGTCGAGAGCCAACAATCCTTCCTACTCACATCACATCGATCGCCATTTGAAAAACCATAGTCTGGACTCTCAAATATGAACTCTGAACTCTGAACTCTCAACTCTTCTCACCCCCGGAGTCATCATGCCCCACGCGCCGAATCCTTACGCCACCCTGCGGTCCGCGGCCAAGTACGTGCGCCGGTTCCGCGGGAAAACTTTCGTGGTGAAGCTGGGCGGAGAGCTGCTGGATCAGCCGAACATCAGGAAAGCCGTGGCAGAGCAATTGGCTTTGCTGTGGAGCTTCTCCATCCAGATCGTGATTGTCCATGGTGGCGGTGCTTCGCTGGACCAGCTCTGTGAATCCCTGGACCTGCCCATCGCCAAGGTCGCGGGCCGCCGCATCACAAGTCCCGCGGTGCTGGACGCCGCCAAGATGGCTTTCGCGGGCAAGCTGCACATGGATCTGCTGGCGGACCTGCGGGCCTCAGGCCTGCCTTGTGTGGGCCTCAGCGGCGTGGACGCTGGACTCGTGACCGCCATCCAGCGGCCTCCAGTGCTGGTGCAGGCTGATGGCGCGGCGGAACCAGCAGTAGTGGATTTCGGCCTGGTGGGCGATATCAAGTTCGTGGATCCCTTGGTGCTCACCCATCTCCTCCAGGGTGGCTTCGTGCCGGTCATCGCGCCCCTCACCGGGGATGATGAGGGCGCGATCTTCAACACCAATGCCGATACCCTCGCCGCCGCCATCGCGGTGGCGCTCAAGGCGGAAAAACTGTTCTTCCTCCTGAAGGTGCCGGGACTCCTGGCGGACTTGAAAAAGCCCTCTTCCCTGGTGCCTTTCGCGACCTTAGGAAAACTCACGCAGCTGGAGCAGAGCGGCGCCGTCACCGCGGGCATGAGACCCAAGCTGGAGGCGGCTAAGCAGGCCTTGACCGGGGGCGTCGCCAGCGTCCATCTGGTGAGCGGATTGGCTGCGGACGCCCTGTTGGTGGAAGTCTTCACCAACGAAGGCAGCGGCACCATGATCGCGGCGAATGAGCCAGCGGAAGCCTTGGCGGAGCAACCCAGCGAGGCGGCGGTATGACCCCCGCGGAAGTGCTCGAGACCCTGGTCTCCATCCCGAGCCCCTCGGCTCAGGAGGCTGCCATCGCTGATTGGATCACAGCCTTTCTCCAGGACCATGGCGTCGCGGCGCGACGCTCGGGGAACAACCTCTGGTTCGAGGTCAGGGGCGGCGGCCGGGCTTTGCCCGGACACCGCGTGGGGGAGCACGAGGGGAGGGCTCCCACCTCCGCGAGCTTGCGAGCGGGAAGCTGCGCGAGCAGCTGTTCGGTGGGACGTAGAGGGAGCGAAGCGACCGGGCGGTCCCCCCTCGTTCATGACAGGAGCGGCGGTCCCCGTCTGCTGCTGAATTCCCATCTCGATACGGTGCCCCCCTGCAAGGGTTGGGAGTCGGATCCCTTCCAGCCCCAATGGCGGGCCGAGCGCCTCTACGGCCTGGGCTCCAACGATGCCAAGGGCTGCGTGGCCGCCATGCTTTGCGCCGCCATGGCGCTGGCCGAAGCCGGGCCCTTTAGCGGCACGGCGGTATTCGCCTTCACGGCCGAAGAAGAAACCGGGGGCCAGGGTATTTCGACGATTCTCGAATTGCTCGGTCCCTTGGATGCGGCCCTCGTGGGAGAACCCACGAACCTGCAGGCCTGCGGCGCGCAGCGGGGGATGCTCGTCCTCAAGTGCGTCGCCCACGGCCGGAGCGCCCACGTGGCCCATGCGAATCTCGCGGACAATGCCATCCACAAGGCGGCCAGGGACATTTCGAAACTGGCGGCCATGAGTTTCCCGGGCCATCCATTGTTGGGCGCCACCAGGGCGCAGGTGACTCAAGCGAGTGGTGGCCTCGCGCGGAACCAGGTGCCGGATGCCTGCGAATTCTTCGTGGACCTGCGCACCACGCCGAATCTGGACCATCAAGCCCTGGTGAAGGAGCTGGCCTCCCATCTCGAGAGCGAGGTCCTCATCCATTCCGCCCGCTACCTGCCCAAGGCCACGGCGGTGGACCAGCCCATTCTCAAGGCGGCCCTGAAAGCCAATGGCAACAAGGGTCCCGTGGGCTCCCACACCACCAGCGACTGGGCTTTCCTGGGCGACATTCCCACGGTGAAGATCGGTCCCGGCGACACCCATCGCAGCCATCAGCCCAACGAATACCTCACCCGGAGCGAACTGGATGCGGGCATGAGCTGCTATTTAAATCTCATCTTGGCTTATTTCGAGGAAGCCGCGAAAGCGCCGCAGGACTCGGCGGAGGCCTGCCATGCCCGGTGAATGTTCCGGCGGCGCCCAGCTCTGGGCCAAGGGCCTCCCTCTGGATGAAGCCATCCATCGCTTCACCGTGGGTGAAGACCCGCAAACGGATCTGGTCCTGGTGCCCTTCGATGCTCTTGGCTCCGCCGCCCACGCGCGGATGCTGGCTTCCGTAGGGCTGCTGGACATGGCGGACGCCAAAGCCCTGGTGGCTGAACTGAAAACCATCCGCGACCTGGCCAGAGCCGGGACCTTCACCATCACCCTGGAGCAGGAGGATTGCCACACGGCCATCGAGGCCCACCTGACCGGAAGACTCGGCGAAGCCGGGCGGCGCATCCATCTGGGGCGATCCCGCAACGACCAGGTGATCCTGGCCCTGCGCCTCTACTTCCGAGAATCGCTCCTGGATCTCGGGGATGGAATCGCAGGGTTGGCTCAGGCCTTCCTGGATTTCGCCGCCGCCCATGAACACGTGCGGCTGCCGGGCTACACGCATCTCCGACGGGCCATGCCTTCCAGTTTCGGGCTTTGGGGTGCCGCCTTCGCCGAAGGCTTGCTGGAGGAACTGGAAGCGCTGCGGGCGCTCATTCGACGACTGGATAAATGCCCGCTCGGAAGCGCCGCGGGCTTTGGCGTGCCGCTGGCGCTGGACCGGGCCCTCACCGCGGAGCTGCTGGGCTTCGGCGCCGTGCAGCGCAGCGTGGTGGACGTGCAGAATTCCCGGGGCCGGCATGAGCTGGCCATCCTCCACTGGCTCAGTTCCGTGGCCTTCGTGCTGGAAAAAGCTTTATGGGACATCTCGCTTTACACCACCGAAGAGTTTGGCTTCCTTGCCTTGCCCGATGCCTTCACCACCGGGTCGAGCATCATGCCGCAGAAGCGCAATCCGGACGTGGTGGAGCTGCTGCGGGGCAGGATGGGCGAGTTGCGGGGGCTGGCGCACCAGGTGGAACAGATCGCCGTGGGACTACCGTCGAATTACCATCGCGATTTGCAGCTATTGAAGAAGCCAATGCTCGCGGCCATCGCCAACGGCGCGGAAGCCTTCGGCATCCTCGCGCAAGTGATCGCGGGCCTGGCGGTGGATGCGGAAAAATCTGGCGAGGCCTGTTCGGATGATCTGTATGCGGCCCAGCAGGCCTTCGAGCTGGTGAGGCAGGGCCTCTCCTTCCGGGAGGCCTATCAAGTCGTGGGCCGGCAGATCCAATCGGGGGATTTCGCGCCGAACCACGAAGCCCCGAAGGCCTTTCATGCGGGTTCATCCAATGACCTCGGCCTGGATCAAACCCAAGCCGAGTTGGATGGCCAGCGAGCCTGGATCCAGGAAAAGCGCAGCTATTGGGCCTCGAAGGAAACCGCGCTGTTCACATTTGGAGAGACTGATGACTAAGCGGGTCCTATTGGCGTTTTCCGGTGGTTTGGACACCTCCTTTTGCGTGGTGCATCTACGGGAACAAGGCTGGTCCGTGCATACCGTGACCGTGGATACGGGCGGCTTTTCCAGCGATGAATTGGCTCGCGTCGAGGCGGCCAGCGCTCGCTTGGGCGCGGCATCACACAAAACCATTGATGCCCGGAAGACGCTCTTCGACGGCTTCCTGCGCTACCTGATCTACGGCAACGTGCTTCGGGGCCAGGCCTATCCCTTGTCGGTGTCCGCGGAACGAGTCTGCCAGGCCCAGGCGGTGGTGGCGGTGGCAAAGGAGCTGGGCGTGGATGCGCTCGCCCACGGTTCCACCGGCGCGGGCAACGATCAGGTGCGCTTCGACGTGGCCTTCCGCAGCCTGGCGCCTGAGCTTTCCATTCTCACACCCATCCGCGAGCTGGCGCTGTCGCGGGCGGACGAAGCGGCCTTCCTCGCCTCCAAGGGCTTTGAAATATCCCCCAAGACGGCTGTGTATTCCCTCAACGAAGGCATGTGGGGCACCAGCATCGGCGGGGCGGAGACGCTGGATCCTTGGTCCTCGTTGCCGGAGGATGCCTATCCGGGAAGCTCCGTTTCGCCCGAAGTTCCGTCCTTCGAAGTCACGATTTCATTTCAGCAGGGCGTGCCGGTGGCGATCAATGATGAGGCCATGGAGCCCGTGGCCCTCATCCTGGCTCTGAATCGCCTGGGCAAGACCTATGGTGTTGGGCGGGGCGTGCATCTCGGCGATACGATCCTTGGCATCAAGGGCCGCGTGGGCTTCGAGGCTCCGGCGGCGCACCTGCTCATCAGCGCCCACCGGGAACTGGAAAAACTGGTGCTTTCCGGCCAGCAGCTGTTCTGGAAGGAGGCCCTCGGGAATCTCTACGGCTCCCTGTTGCATGAAGGGAAATATTTCGATCCCTTGGCGCGGGATCTCGAAGCCTTCCTTGCTTCGAGTCAGGCGAAGGTCAGCGGGGACGCGCGGTTGACATTGCATCCGCGTTGTTTTTCGGTGGACGGCGTGCGGTCGCCCTTCGGACTGATGAAGGCGGGCATCGCCAGCTATGGCGAAGCCAATCACCTTTGGACCGGCGCCGAGGCCGCGGGTTTCGCCAAACTCTATGGCGTTCCGCAGATGCTCGCCCTGAACGCCGGAGGTGCCCATTGAGGATCCATCTTGACAAGATCGCGTCGGTGACGCGGAGCCTCCACTTGGAACGGATGGTGACGCTGACTGAAACCATCAAGGCCGAACCCGGGACGGTCCTGGCTGGCCGGATCCTGGGGGACAAGAGTGTCTACAACCAATTGGAGGACGTGTTCGGCCGCATGAGCATGCTGCAGAATGGGGATCTCATCGTGGGCGCCCTGGGCCACCGCAACGCGCTCCATGGTTACGAGGGCGTGCTGCCAACGGAAGTGAGGCCCGGGGACAAGCTCAATGTCCTGAACCTTGGGGGCGTGCTCGGGCACTGCGTCTCCCACAATCCGGATGTGGGGCCACCCTTCGAGATCGAAATATTGGGGCAGGTGCTGGTCTACCCGGAATTCCAGAAACGGCAAGGCCACCCCTCGAATATTATGCAAGGATCATTGAGAAAGCGGGGGGAGCTGCCTGCCTGCCCCGTGATTTTCGTGGCGGGCACCTGCATGAATTCCGGCAAGACCGCCGCCGCCTGCGCCCTGGTGCGGCGTTTCCGGGCCGCGGGACTCCGTGTGGGAGGGTTGAAGCTCACGGGGGTGAGCCTGATGAGGGATATTCTCGGGATGCGGGACTACGGCGCCGAAGTGGCCCTGGATTTCACTGACGCGGGCGTGGTGACCACCAACGCGGAAAACGCGGCGCCAGCGGCCAAAATCCTGTTTTCGGAGGCGGCCGCCCGCGGCGTGGATGTGATCGTGGCCGAAACCGGGGACGGCATCATGGGCGAATACGGCGTCCAGGCCATCTTCGCGGACCCGGAACTGCGGCCCCTTTCCACGGCCTTCGTGCTGTGCGCCAACGACCCGGTGGGCGTCGCCGGAGGCGTGAAGTTCCTTCAGGAAAGCTTCGGAATTTCCGTGGATCTCGTCGCCGGGCCCGCCACGGACAACAGCGTGGGCGTGCGCTTTGTGGAACGGGAGATGGGCCTTCCGGCGCGGAACGCGCGCAATGATGCCAAAGGCCTCGGTGATTTCATCCTGGACCTGGTGGAAAGCCGGAAAGCGGGGCGGGCGTGAAGAGCCTGTCCCAAAACCCCCGCGCGCCGCGCTGGGAGCGCCGGGCGGTACCCCGCATGGAAGGCGAGATGAGCGTAGCGCTTCTACGCGATTCGAGTCTGACGCAGCGGGATGCCGCCCGCCGCCCCTGCCCGGAGGGACGATGCCAGGCG